>CAMODP010000022.1 GCA_946611445.1 uncultured Eubacterium sp. | reverse complement strand
GGGAATCGGCACTTCCATGCTGAAGATGGGGAATATTGTGAAAATTCCCCGGATCTGGATCGCGCCGATCATCACGTCCGCCATTACCGGACCGCTTGCCACATGCCTGTTCCGTCTGCAGATGAACGGCGCGCCGGTTTCTTCCGGAATGGGGACCTGCGGTCTGGTCGGCCAGATCGGCGTTTACACCGGGTGGGTGAATGATATTGCTGCCGGCACAAAGAGCGGGATCACCGGATTTGACTGGCTGGGACTGATTCTGATCTCATTTGTGCTCCCGGCTGTCCTGTCGCCGCTGATCAATATGTTCTGCAGACGGCTCGGCTGGGTGAAGGACGGCGACATGAAGCTGAACTGAGTATTGAAGTATTGAAAAAATCTGGTGGTATTCAGAAAGAATCATGGTATAATAGCGTGGGGTGGAAGCTATTGCACCAGATTGGCGCCATATGCACATAATAAGGGGATATCGGAGGAGAGTATATGAAAAAGAGACATGTTTTATGCACATTGGTACTGACAGGGCTGCTGCTGGGGGGGTGCAGCCAGCTTCAGAAAACGGAGAAGGATGCCGATTCGTCATCATCCTCCGTTCCGGTTGAGACGATCAGCGTGACGGAGGCAGGCAGCGCTTCTTCTGAGAAGGAAGATTCTTCCTCATCCGCGTCGGAAACGGCGGCTTCTTCTGCCGCGTCGGTATCTGCTTCGTCGGCCGCCGGTTCTTCTGCAAAAAGTGACAGTTCCGTAAAAGATACATCCGAAAATACATCATCGGAAGACACAACAGCAGAAGCTGCCAGCACGGCAGATACGCAGGAGACTGCGGAATCATCCGCTCCGGAAGTGACAGCGGCGCCCTCTGCCGAGCCGACAGAGACGCCGACGCCTGTGCCTACGGAGACGCCTGCCCCGGAACCGACCAAGACACCGATCGTGACCGTGGAACCTGCCGAGGGTTCGAACTGGACGGCGCCCGCAGACGTTGAGCCGCTGACGGCAACTGCCGTGACAGAGGAAGAGGCGGCTGCATCCGCGGCGCAGACTGAGGCGAGAAGACAGGAAGTCCTGGATGCCGTGGAGTTTTATCTGGCGACAGATTACTGGACATATGAAGAACTGATGGATCAGCTGAAAGCAGACGGCTTTTCTAACAGCGATTCCCTGTGGGCCATGAAAAACTGCAGCGTGGACTGGGAGATCCCGGATGAGACCGCTGCTGCCGACACCGGTACAGCCGGCTGAGAAACAGCTGCCGGCGGTGCATAATGCAGAGAAGGGCGCTTGCAAAACAGAGGGGAGACTTACGATGGAACTGCGGGAATGGAAACTGGTAAAAAGCGAGATGACCGGGCATGTGCATGCCAGCGGGCATGTGTACGGCAGCCGCGGGCACGAAGACGGGGACCGCATACTGACGTCCCCGGTGAAGTCGGTTGTCAGAGAGGGAGATGTCTTTGTCATTCAGACGGAGAATTCTGTCTATCACTGTCAGGCGGGTGAAAACAGGACGCAGGACAGGAAGATTTTCCGGGACTTCGGAATTGACCCTGCAAACTGACCCGGGACCGGATACTCCGCAATCAATATTAGAAAACAAAGAAGCAGCCGGACATTTAAGGAAGTCCGCAGGCTGCTTCTTTTTAACCGGTCAGAAGGGGGAGCGGGACAGGCTCACTGCTTCCGCAGCAGTCTTGCCAGTTCCTTTTCCATAAACTGCGTGCAGTACCAGAGCGTTTCATAGTGAACGAACTGCAGCGCGTTTTTGTCCCACAGAAACTGAATGTTCGGAGGAAATTCATCATCTCCGTCCCAGAATTCCATCCATGCCGGGAAAAAATCGAAGACGGGAAGCACATAACTGACATCTGCGCCTCTGGAGGCATGACCGCCGAGCAGTTCGCAGGCAGCGCGAAGCTTTTCAAGATGGCCGCAGAAGGGAGCCAGCATTTTCTCCGTGTAGAGACGGTTTTGTGTGTGGCTGGCGCCGATGATGCCTCCCAGAGAGGACAGACTCTGCCATTCCCCGGTCAGGACCGGAAGATTTGCCTGCTCATGTGAGTAGCAGAGCATGTCATAAATGGACATGGTCTCATCGTTGCCGGCCGGACCGTCGGTATCGGCCTGGAAAATGCGGCCGCTCTGCCGGTCAATCCGGTATTCCCTGTTCAGGAAACGGATGTACAGGCTGTCATCTGTGTGACGCAGGCTGAATTTGCGGATGATCTGCTCCTGGTCACAGCTGAGAAAGAGCTTTCTCGCATCCTCAGACATCTGATCAAAATTGCCGCACATAATGGAGTTCCTCCTGAATAAAAAAACGGTTGGCCGCGGTAAAAAACGGTTGGCCGCAGGCCCCGCGAAATTATAGCGTAACAGGAGGCAGAACGCAAGAGGCTGCAGTATAAAAGCACACAGAACCGGATGCAGGGCTGCGCAATAGAGGTGTGATACTAAAATGGGAAAACAGAAACAGACATTTTCTCCCCATCTGACACAGATGAATACCTGGGCTTTTTCCCTGGGTACGAGCGTCGGCTGGGGGTCACTGGTGATCACAAGCAGCACGTATCTGCTGCAGGCCGGCCCGGCGGGCAGTGTGCTGGGTCTGCTGGCAGGCGCCGCCATCATGCTGCTGATTGCCGGCAACTATCAGTATCTGATCAACTGCTTTCCGGAGGCAGGCGGCGCATATGCCTGGACCAGAGAGGTGTTTGGGTATGACCATGGCTTTCTGACATCCTGGTTTCTGGCGCTCATCTACTTTGCCATGCTGTGGGCAAACGCCACGGCCCTGCCGCTGTTCGCGCGGTATTTTATAGGAGACATCTTCCGCGTCGGCAGGATGTACAGTCTGTTCGGATATGAAGTGTACCTTGGCGAAGCCCTGCTCTCTGTGGCGGCTGTCGTCCTGATTGTCTGTCTCTGCACGCAGAGTCGTCATCTTCCCGTGGTCCTGATGACGGGGATGGTTTTATTTTTCTTTCTGGCTATCCTGGTGTGCGCCGGCGCTGCTCTTTTTCTTCACGGTAAAAACTTCGCCTTCCGTCCGGCATTCATCCCGGATAAGACGGCGTTTTCGCAGATCCTGCGCATCGCCTGCATCTCGCCGTGGGCCTTTATCGGCTTTGAAAACATCTCTCACCTGTCGGAGGAGTTCGCCTTTCCGAAAAAGGGAGTGTTCCGCGTGCTGGCTGCCGGACTTGGCTGTGCGACGCTGCTGTATATCGTGATCATTTTGCTGACGGTCTCGGCCTATCCGCCGGAATATGCCGACTGGCTGTCGTACATTCGTGACAGCAGCAGCCTTCCGGGATTAAAAGGTCTGCCCGCATTTTATGCCGTGCATCATTATTTTGGGGGCCTTGGCATATCGGTGCTGATGCTTGCCCTGCTGGCGCTTGTTGTCACGAGTCTGATCGGCAACATGACCGCGCTGAGCCGTCTGATCTGCGCCCTTGCCAGAGACGGTATTCTTCCGGGACGCTTTTCAGAGCAGAATGCCGGAGAGATTCCGGCGAAGGCATTTCTGCTTGTCGGCGCCATTTCTGTGTGCGTTCCCTTTCTGGGAAGGACGACAGTCGGATGGATCGTGGATGTGACAACTATCGGGGCCACGCTGATATACGGATTTGTATCGGCTTCTGCGTGGAAGCTGGCCGCGTCATGCGGCGACAGAAGGGAAAAATGGATCGGCCTTGCCGGCGTTATACTCATGACTGGTTTCGGCCTGTACCTGCTGCTTCCGGATCTTTTTGCCGCCGGGACGATTGAGACGGAATCATGGTTCCTTTTTGTGGTCTGGTCGATTCTCGGATTTATGTTCTTCCGCATTCTCCTGCAGCGGGATCACAGTGACCGGTTCGGGCACACGATTATTGTGTGGATCGCACTTCTGTCGCTGGTGCTGTTCGTCTCGCTGGTGTGGATGAACCAGTCATCTGCGCGGGCTGCCGGCCGGGCCATCGAAAATGTGCAGGCTTACTATCGCACCGAAGCGCCTGCCGGGGATGACGAAGCCCTGGCCGCGGAGGAACTGCATCAGTTCCGGCGCGCCAATACAGGAAGCACTATGGTGGTGATCGGACTGTTTGCCGTCTCCCTAGGCGTGCTCATGAACAACTATTCCGTCATGAACCGCAGGGCGCGTGAAAGCGAGAGAGAGCTCGGACAGGTCCGGGATATTGCCAATACGGATCCGCTGACGGGCGTCAAGAGCAAGCATGCGTTCGCGGAGCGGGAAAAGCAGGTTAATGACCGGCTCGCCGCCGGTGACAGAGACAGCTTTGCAATTGCCGTATGTGATGTGAACGGACTGAAGATCATAAACGATACGCTGGGACATAAGGCGGGCGACGCGTATATACTCGACGCCAGCCGGATGATCTGTGAAGTGTTTCAGCACAGTCCTGTGTTCAGGATCGGCGGCGACGAGTTTGCTGTTTTCCTGGAGGGGCGGGATTACGGGAACAGGGCCGCTCTGCTGGAGGAGATAAACCGGAAGGCAGAGGAACACATCCGCACCGGGGAGGTTGTTGTATCTGTCGGCATATCGGAATATGCACCCGGACAGGATCAGACGCTTCATGCGGTATTTGAGCGTGCGGACGCATTGATGTACGGGAGAAAAAAACAGCTGAAAGAAATGGGCGCCGTGACACGGTGAGAGAATTACAGAATGACAGAAAAGGGAAGCAGGCTATGAAGAAAAACCGGACGGCGGAAAACAGCCGGAAAAACAGAAGAAAAAGAACAGCGGGGAAGTGCTGCGTTCTTCTCACGGGCGTATTGTTGTTTTCTCAGGCCCTTCCCGCGTTAGGGGAGGGCGGAGACGGTTCTGTACCTTCGGAGCAGACAGAAACCGCTGCTGAGGAAGTGCCGGCGATGCCGGAAGAACCTGTAATTGCGGAAGAACCTGTAATTGCGGAGGAACCTGTGGTACAGGAGGAGCCGGCGGTACAGGAGGAGCCGGCGGTGCCGGAAGAACCTGCGATCGCGGAGGAGCCGGCAGTACCGGAAGAACCTGCGGCAGTAGAGGAGCCTGCCGCCGCGGAGGAACCTGTGACGCCGGAAGAACCTGCTGCGACAGAGGCGCCTGTGATGACAGAGATGCCTGCCGCAGAGGAAGAACCGGCTGCCCTGACAGAAGAACCTGCCCGGACGCAAGAATCTCCGGAGGAGAAAACCCCGGAAGATCCGGATGACAGTCTGGATACGGACACCCTGTTTGCGAAGTATGCGGAAGAGTACGGTATAAGCGAGTACCTGCCGTATCTGTACGGCATTATGTTCAGTGAGAGCGGCGGCATCTATCATCCGAATGGCGGCGGGCTCATGGGCATCAGCAACGCCTCCGGCGGCATCTCTATCGGCAGGGCGGCTTCCGTCAGGGAGGGCTGCCGCGTTTTCAGAGAGTGTCTTGACCGCGCGAACGCGTTTGGCTGTGATCTGGACACGGCTGTTCAGGCGTATAACTACGGCATTTCCTTCGTGGACTATGTGGCGGCAAGAGGAGGCCGGTATACGCTCGGCATCGCCCAGAGCTTTGCCAGGGAGAAATCCGGCGGCGCGAAGGTATCCTTCTCCAACCCGGTCGCCGTGGAGATCAACGGCGGCTGGATGTACCGCTATGGCTGCATGTTTTATGTGCCCTGCGTACACGCGCAGATGAACGGGACTGACAGCGCGGTTGAAGAAATGAAGGGACGCGAACCGGCATATATGCTGGCGCTGCTTGACAGCAGGCTTGCCTCTGCCTGGCGGGAAAACAGAGACGGAGCGCCTGCGGACGCGGAAGATGCCGCGGAGGCGCTGCTTTTCTGGCTGCTGGATCAGACCGTTGAGGTGCCGGCATCTATAGAAGAGCTGATTCGTTCGAGTGATCAGGTACCTGTGCCCGAGAATTACGGCTTTGAAAAGAAGACTGCTGACCCGTACCGCATGGAGACAGAAGAAGCCGGGAATGCCGGCGTCTCCGGTGAGAACAGCACAGCCGAAAATACGGACGGCAGCGGGCAGGAAGACAGCAGCATACTGTACGGCGATATTCTCCTGCTGACGGATGGGATCGCCATCAACGCAGGCGGGGATACCTGGTGGCTGCTCAGGCCGGACGGCACGGATCTGCTGTTTACAGAGCTCGCGGCGGCAGACGCAGGCATTCCGGAGAAGGTTCCCGGATACAGACAGGGAGATGAAATCACGGTGTTCCGCTTCACGGGGAACTACTCGTATACGGAGACTGCGGCCGGGACACAGGGTACCGGGGATACAGAGACTGCGGCCGGGACACAGGATACCGGGGATACAGAGACTGCGGCCGGGACACAGGGTACCGCTGATACGGAGACAGGAACGGCACCGGAAAAACCGGGAACAGGGGAAATGCAGGAAGCAGGAGCCGGCGTCGGCGGGGAGATACAGAAACCGGAAGCCGCAGAAGAGAGAGAACCGGGAAAGACAAAACCGGCAGTCCTGAAAACACCGACCCCGACGCCCACGACGGCACTGCCCCCCACGGCTGCGCCGACGCCCGCGGCATCACCGACTCCCTCGGCGACGCCGACGCCTACGGCAACACCGACCCCAACGCCCACAGAAATACCGGGGCGGACGGGACTGCAGCTGACGCCGAAGCAGATGCATGAGCCGTACTTTATGGACATCACCGTCGACGGATCGAGGATATGGCCTGAACGGTAAAATATATATGGGGATTGCGCTGCCGGCATGCCGGTCAGTTTCCGACCCGGTTCAGGTAGTGCTCCCAGGCAAAGACGGCTTCGGTAAAAGAGATCCTTATCTGCCAGGAATCCGTCACGCCGGCGGGCCAGTCCGGGTCATCCGGCAGCTCAATGCCCAGAACATATTCCTTCTTTTCACCATCCGCATGTCCCGGAACCGGCTGCACATCATACAGATACGCACCCGCGAGGGACGGCAGCAATGCCCGTACGGCTTCCGGATCCAGTTCTTCATCAGGGGTTTCGCTGATCAGCACATCGTCTGCGTTATAATAGCGGAGCCCCTCTTTAATGCCTTTTTCAATGCGGCCGTCCCGCAGCGTGAGAACGGTGTCGCCGGCATAGCTGCGTGTGTAGTTCGTATTCTGTGAATTGTCCGGCTCCACGATCAGCGCGGACAGCTCCAGCCGGAGGCCGGTCTCTGTGGTTTCAAACCGGGTGATGACACAGTCCCGGAAGGAAAAATGGTCTATTTCATTGACAGAACGGAATCCCATGGTATACGCTCCTCTCATGCCGCATAGGTTCGGGTGCTGCTATCATCATATCCGCTGTCATCCGGGCCGTCAAATACAGATTCAAATCATTTCCCCTTCCGGGTGAAATGTGTTATGATAAGAAAAATCTGTCCGTTTTCCGGCCTGCCCGGGCGGAGAGAGATTTTATGCGAAAGGAGTACAGAATCCTATGGCAAACGAAAGAGCTGCAAAGAAAGCCGGAGCGAAGAAGACTTCTGGTGCGGAAACGGCCGGAAGACGGAAAAAAACAGAGGCGGATGAGGTGGTGAGAACCACGAGAAACCCGCTGCGGTCCCTGATGCCGGCATCTATTCCGGAGGGAGACCCTTCTGATCCGCATCTTTTCGGGGAGCTGGACCAGTATCTGTTCGGCCAGGCGACGCACTATGAGCTGTACCAGAAAATGGGCGCGCACACTGCTGTTCTGGATGGGCAGAAGGGCTGCTGGTTTACGGTATGGGCTCCGAATGCCGTATCCGTACACGTGATCGGCGATTTCAATGAATGGGATGAGGCCGCTTCTCCGCTGCAGAAGATCGCGGATATGGGGATTTTTGAGGCCTTTGTTCCCGGCGCCTCGGTCGGGCAGCTGTATAAATACATGATCACCGGCAGGAACGGGGAAAAGCATTATAAGGCGGATCCTTACGGAAACTGGGCAGAAAAGAGACCCGGGACGGCTTCCCGGATCGCGGATCTCAGCTATAAATGGAGTGATGCCGTCTGGATGAGAAACCGCCAGAAGTTTTCCCCGAAGACTTCAGCGCTGGCCATCTATGAGGTGCATCCCGGCTCCTGGATGAAGCATCCGTACAGTGAAGAGAACCCGGAGGGCTTCTATACGTACCGGCAGTTCGCAAAGAGACTTGCGGAGTACGTGAAGGACATGGGCTATACGCACGTGGAGCTGATGGGAATCGCCGAACACCCGCTGGATGCCTCATGGGGATATCAGGTGACGGGATACTACGCGCCGACTTCACGGTACGGCAGTCCGCAGGATTTTAAATATCTGGTCGACTACCTGCACAAGAACAAAATCGGCGTCATTCTGGACTGGGTGCCTGCGCATTTCCCGAAGGATGAGCAGGGACTCGCAGACTTTGACGGGGACGCGGTCTATGAGCACGCGGATCCGCGGCAGGGAGAGCATCCGGACTGGGGAACCAAGATTTTCAATTACGGCCGTCCGGAGGTCAAGAATTTCCTGCTGGCCAATGCCCTGTACTGGGTGGAAGAGTTCCATATCGACGGACTCCGGGTCGATGCCGTCGCGTCCATGCTGTACCTGGACTACGGCAGAAAAGACGGCGAGTGGGTCGCGAATCAGTATGGCGGCAAGGAGAACCTCGAAGCGATCGAATTCTTCAAGCATCTGAATTCACTTGTGACCGGGCGCAATCACGGCGTCATGATGATCGCCGAAGAGTCCACAGCCTGGCCGAAAGTGACCGGGAGCGTCGAGGACAATGGCCTCGGATTCACTTTAAAATGGAATATGGGCTGGATGCATGACTTCCTGGAGTATATGAAGCTGGATCCGTATTTCCGGAAATTCAACCACAACAAGATGACTTTTGCCATGACCTACGCGTTCAGCGAGAATTATATTCTCGTCCTGTCCCACGATGAGGTCGTGCACCTGAAGTGCTCCATGATCAATAAGATGCCCGGCCTGGACGGGGACAAATTCGAAAACCTGAAAGCCGGCTATGCCTTCATGTTCGGCCATCCGGGCAAAAAGCTGCTCTTTATGGGACAGGATATCGGACAGTACAGGGAATGGAGCGAAGAGAGAGAGATTGACTGGTTCCTCCTGCAGGACAAGAAGAATGAACATCTGCAGGCGTTTGTCAGGGACCTTCTGACAATGTACCGGAAGTATCCGGCTCTTTACGCGAATGACAGCGGTTACGAAGGCTTCAGCTGGGTCAACGCCAATGACGGAGACCGGAGCATTTACAGCTTTATCCGCTGGTCACCCACAGGAAAGGACAATCTGCTGTTTGTCTGCAATTTTACGCCGATCGAGCGGCCGGACTACGTCGTCGGCGTGCCGAAAAAGAAGCAGTATAAACTGATTCTGGACAGCCGCACGGAAAAATATGGCGGCACGCATGACGTAAAAGATACATATACGGCCGAAGAGGGCGAGTGCGACGGGCAGCCCTGCCGCCTGGCCTATGACCTGCCGGCATACGGCGTGGCAGTGTTCCGGTTCTGAGACGAAAATGTGACGGGGGACGGTTCTCAAATATGACAGAGAACCGTCCCCCGTCTTTCTGTCACAACCGTTTTTTCTTGCGGCTGCCGCCGGCCGCGTGCGGGGTTTCCCGTTTCATCAGCTCAAAAGAAAGCAGCAGGTGCAGGCAGACGGAAGGGTCATCCAGATCGACGGAGGTCAGCGCATGAATCCGTTCGAGCCGGGCAAGCAGACTGGTGCGGTGGATCTGCAGCTGCCGGGCTGCGTGTGTGATATTCTGGCGGAGACGGATGAATACCCGCAGTGTCTCCAGCAGGCTGGTGCCATTGCAGGCATCGTAGTCACGGAGCACAGATACGGCGGGATGGTACAGCTCTTCCGGGAGCAGATCCCGCGTCGCCTGATCCAGGATATACGGAATCTGGTAATTGGAAAACTGATAATACCACAGTGTATTGTCGTGACGCTCACCCAGTAGCAGCGCGCTCTCCGCCTCCAGATAGTGCCGGGACACCCCACGGAAATCGTGAAAGATATTGCTGATGCCGGCCTTGCACAGTGTCTCGCGGAGAAAATACGGAAACTTTTCACTGTACTCCCTCTGCGGGTCCACGCCGTCAGGCAGATTCCGGATACAGATAAAACGATCCTTCATATCTATGACCCGGCCGTCCCGGAACAGCTTCTGAATCTGTGTCGGATAATAGGAAATGCCGACATGTCTGCCGCCGGCCCATGGCAGGAGGCGCAGCAGAATGACCTGAAAGTTCTGCCGGTCCTCCCATTTGACATTGACCAGGACACGGTGTATATCCGTATCCCTGACGGGCATGCCCTTCAGCAGGCGTGTCACCACATCTTCAAAATCCTTCTGTACGGCGGAGTCAAACCGGCTGTACAGATATTCTTCATAGACATCCTCCATGCTCTCACCAAAACTGCGGACCAGGGACAGGAGTCCGAAATGCCGGTCATGATCGGCAGTTCCGGCGATCAGCCGCGCGCTGTAGGTCTCTCCGGAAATAAAATTGTAGCAGTAGGACCAGTCCTGATTGAACCCGATATAGGAAAAGGCCCCTCTGGCGGCAGAAACCTTGTGGAAATCCTCGTCGGAGACCAGGTCATTCACCAGGGAAAGGGACACACCGTCCCGCTGGTCCAGCCAGTTATTGTGTTCGGAAAAATGTGCGGATGTCCCGATGATATGCATAGCGTCTGTTGATATACAGCTATAGACCTGCCAGGAATTTTCCAGATGGGTGAGCAGGGCGTCAGTCGTTTCCCTGCGGCAGAGCATGCGCTGCAGCTCCACTTTCCACTCAAAAAAGTGGCGGACCGAATTCTGCACCATATTCAGCAGTTCGGCAGTGGACAGCTGCGGGGAAAAGCAGACCAGAAATGCGCTGCTCTGTGAGAGAACTTCATCCGGAATACGCCCGGAACAGAAAACCAGACGGTTATTCCAGAGCCCGGGTTCATCCAGATACTGCCTGCTGCTGAGGATGTAGCAGACTTCCGGCTGCGGCAGCCCTGATTCCCAGACTGCACAATTCTCAAAGGACAGCTCACTGTCCATGTCGATATTCGTATGAAATGTCGTATCCCTGCCGATATCAAGCAGAACAATGCCCAGACTTATGCCCATTTTGCACTCCTTTCCTGATACTATATTTTATAGTGTATCGGCATATTTGGCAACAGGTTCTCGTATGGATCGCACAAATATTATTTTTTGCCTCTCTCAAAAAATTGTGCAGATCACACAAAAAAGCGCTGTCAAATCCGGATTAGAAATATGAAAAAGACGGAGCCGGGGAGGGATACTATCATTAATAGTATTATCAGGAGTAAAAAACGTATGTTTATAGAATTTACAGGAATAAACGTATACTCTATTATGTATGTGTATGGGTATGTTCATCCGGCGGGAGTTTTGCAGAGTGACCCCTGCCGACAGATAGTATGCCGCAACGTCACAGAGTGTTTTCAATTACAGCTAAAAGGAGGTAGCGTATGTTAACAGCAAGAGAGAACCTGGAAGAAGTCATCAAAGGCGGAAATCCGGACCGGTTTTCGAACCAGTATGAGGGCATCAAGCTGCTGTTCCATCCCTTTATGATGTTTTCCAGCCCGCTTCTGCAGAAGGGACAGCCGGATGTCGTCAATGCCTGGGGAATTACCAACAGCTTCCCTGAGAATGTTCCGGGCGCATTCCCGGTACACACTCCGGACAAGATCGTCCTGAAAGATATTGAGCACTGGCAGGATTATGTCCATGCGCCGTCTCTGGACTTCACGGATGAGCAGTGGGCCATCTGCAAGGGGATGTATGACGCCGTTGACACGACGAAGTCCCTGGCAGCCTGCTTCGTGGCGCCCGGCCTGTTCGAGCAGTGCCATCACCTCGGTGAGATCTCCAATACGCTGATGAACCTGGCGGAATATCCGGATGAGATGGAAGATCTGATCAAGTATCTGACAGAGTTCGAGCTGAGACTGGCAGAGGGCATCATTGATCACCTGCATCCGGAAGCCATTTTCCATCATGATGACTGGGGCAGCCAGAAGAGCACATTTATGAGCGTCGGCATGTTCGAGGACTTCTTTGTAGAGCCCTACAAAGAGATCTACGGATACTATCATGACCACGGCGTAAAGTACATCTTCCATCATTCTGACAGCTATGCTGCCACTTATGTGCCGGATATGATCGAGATGGGCATTGATGTTTGGCAGGGCTGCTTCTCCACGAATGATATGCCGGAACTGATCAGAAAATACGGCGGAAAGATCTCCTTCATGGGCGGCATCGAGAACGCGCTGGTCGACTTCGAGGGCTGGACAGAGGAGAACTGTGAGGAAGTCTGCCGCAAGACCATGGAAGAGTGCGGCATGAAATACTTCATCCCGTGCATCGCACAGGGCGGCCCCGGCTCCGTATTCCCGGGCGTCTACAAGAGCATGTGGGATGCCATCGACAGATACAACATCGAGAAATTCGGCTTCACCCAGGAGCAGCTGGATGATGCGCGTCTGCCGATTGACATTATGTTCTGATTTGATTTCAAATTATTCAGATTTACGTGTGAGCCGCGGATCGATGATCCGCGGCTCATTTGCCGAAAGATGGAAGCAGTTCATCAAAGGGGGATTTTAGGCAGTTGTAAGGGGAGAGGACGGACGCCGGGAACAACCGGGCAACCAGATGCCGATCCCTGCTAAGTCCTCGGCAGCTACCGGGACTAAGCTTGCGGGACTTCCCTTTTGGGCGTGGGAGGCTGCTAAGGCGTTCTCGCTTCCTCATTTCGTGTGGTTAATCAGCCTCCGTGCAGCGAGCCGCCGTTCACTTTCCGGGAAGTCCCGCGAGCCAAGTCCCGCTACACTGCCTGCGGAAACCGCAGGGCCCGGCATCTGGCTGCCCGGTTGTCCCTGGCTGTTAACTGGCTTTTTTCGAACTGGCAACTGCCTGAGTGGGAGAGACGGGCGCGGCTCCGCCGCGCCCATTGTCCCTCCGTGAGTTCGCTTATATCTTCCACTTTTAAACAAACAGCTGAGGGCTTCCTGCGGGGCAGGCACCTGCTGATTGCATTCTTCCGCAGGAGGCGTACTGGGGCTTTGCTCCCGGGGCCGCCCGCTTAGTGAACGGCGGCTCACAGCACAGAAGTCCGACATTCGCATAGGACCTGAAGTGAGAACGCCTTAGCAGTCTTACGCATTCAAAAGGGAGGACCCGGAAGCTTAACCCCGGTAGCCGACGAGGACTCTTGCAATCCGCAGGTGCCTGAACCGCAGAAAGCCCTCGGCGTCCGTCATCACCCCCAAGAACTCACTTAAATCCCCCTTTAAAGGAACAAATGCTTTGCAGTCTCAAATTCTATGATCAGAACATATCGATAAAACGACTTATACACTTGACATACCGATCTGCCGGCGGTATAATTCATTCATACTTCATCAATCTGATGAGGGCGCTTTTATTCAAAGGCGTGAATTTCACATCTGAGATTTTAACTGTAAACAGAAAAGAGAAACGAGAAGGACAGGAATGCAGACATGGGAAAAGAGGGATTTCTCGCTGTCATCCTGATGCTTCCTGCCGTAGATATGGATCTGCGGACCGCGAAGGTAGAGAACAGCTGGATTCTCTGCAGCGCGGTTCTGATGGCGGCAATGAAAATCGCCGGGTGCGGTACAAAAGCCCTGCCGGCAATGGCGCTGGGTTCTGCCGTTCCCGTCATCCTGCTGTGGCCGCTGTTCCGGATCAGGGCTCTCGGCGCTGCGGACTGCAAACTGCTGTCTGCGCTGGGACTGCTGCTTGGTCCGGAGGCTGTTTTCAGGTGTATGCTGCGGACATTTCTGATCGGCGGTCTGCTGGCGGGAGCTCTTATGGCATCAAACGGCACGGCAAAAGAGAGATTCCGGTATCTGAAACAGTACGCGGAAAACGGCTTCTGCACGGGGCAGTGGCCTCCTTACCGGAGGGAGGAATTCCGTGCAGAGAACATCCATATGACGGTACCGCTTCTTCTGGCGGTCCTGCTGTGGGCAGGAGGCCTGTAAAAAGGAAAGAGAGATATGGCAGCGAAAAAAGACAGGAAACGGGCGGTCCTGGCCGTCTGTGATGTAGAGGAAGCGTACGCGCGCAGCTTTCTGGAGTATCTCCAGGCGAAAAAAAAGCCCGCTCTTCCGTTTGAGCTGAAGGCCTTTACGGATGTGAGTGAACTGAAAGCCTATGCGGCGGAACACGAGATAGAGATTCTCCTGATTGCGGAGAGATCCGCGGATGAGACCGTCCGCGGCCTGCCTGTCGGAAAGCTGATCATCCTGTCAGAGGGCATGACTGCGCCTTTGCTGGAGGAGTATCCGCGGGTGTATAAATACCAGCCCTCAGATATGGTCGTCAGGGAGGTGCTGGATCTCTACGGCGCGGAAAAACTGGCCGGTTTTGCACCGGTCAGACTCAGGAGCCGCCAGAGGATGATCGGCGTTTACAGCCCTTCCGGCTATCCCCGGCGCATGCTGTTTTCGCTGACCCTGGGACAGGTGCTGGCACAGAAACAGCCGGTCCTGTTCGTCAGTCTGGACAGTTACTCCGGACTGGCGGCCATGATGAACCGGTCAGAGGGAAGATGCGTCAGCGATCTGCTGTACAGCTTCAGACGGATGGGAGATGTGCCGGCGGCTTCTCTCAGGGAAATGACTGTTCAGCTGCGGAATCTGGAGATTCTGCCGCCGTCACCGATGCCGGAGGATCTGCAGATTCTGTCCGGACATGAGTGGGCGGATTTCCTGGAGACAATACTGCAGGCAGGCAGCTGCGCCGTCCTCATCCTGGATCTCGGAGACACCGTGCGGGATCTGCCCGAGCTGCTGGAGAACTGTGATGAGGTCTGGCTGCCTTCACAGGCGGATGTATTGTCCGCGGTCCGTGACAGGCAGTTTGAAGAAGCGGTTCTGAAGCGGCATCCTTCTCTGGAGGCAAAAATGAAGACAGTGTATCCGCCTCATCTGGAGCTGATGTCTGCTGACAGGCAGATGCTGGAAGACCTCTGCGACGGTGAACAGGGCGTATTTGTGCGGAAGCTTCTCCGCCGGGAAGTGTTATGAAAAAAAGTGACGGTGACAGAGGGGAGCTTTTCCGGAAAATGCGGCAGGAACTGCTGCGGGATCTGGAGGAGTACGGAGAACAGACGGACGAAGAGGTGCAGGCGCGGATCGATGTCCTGATACAGAGGGAAAGCGACCGGCAGAGTCTGCCTCTGCGGCTGCGGGAAGAATTGTATACCGGGCTTTTCAATTCCGTCAGAAAACTGGATATCCTGCAGGAGCTGTCGGATGATCCCGATGTAACGGAGATCATGATCAACGGCTGGCAGAACATATTTTATGAAAAAAAGGGAAAAATCCGAAGGTGGGACAGGCAGTTCTCCACGCCTGAGAGGCTTGAGGATGTTATCCAGGAAATCGCAGGCAGCTGCAACAGGGTCGTCAATGAACAGAGGCCTGTGGCAGACG
>CAMODP010000021.1 GCA_946611445.1 uncultured Eubacterium sp. | reverse complement strand
CGGAGACAGGGGCCATCCAGGTGGTCGACTTCAGCGAGTACGTGTCCGAGACCGGTCGAATCTTATGTGGCCGGGCATACCTGCCCCGGGCACATTAGATGAGCAGGCTCGGACCGGCGCAGCGGAGACCATCCGGATGACCCCTGCTTCAGTTCCGGCGTCCGTCCTTACTACACTAAATGGCAATTCAACGAGACGGCATAATCATGGAACCGGTTCCCACTGGCATGCAGAGGGCATTGCCGTCCTTCACACATAGCTGTCCCTTTGATTCCCGCACAGCCTACCGGAACACAGTCATCCACAGCAGCACTCCCAGCATGATCACGATGCCGATGCAGGTCATCATCATCGCAAAAGAAAAACCGTCCAGCACGGCGGACATGCTGGCAGCCGTCGCCGCGCGCAGGCGCCTGCCGCGTGTTTTTGCGGGATCCCGGGATTTTTTCTCGCTGACCACGGTTCTGCGAAGCAGCCAGATGAGCGCGTCTGTGCTGTCGGCGAACACACGGGTCAGTATGCCGGCGGCTCGCAGGCCGGTGCGGCAGACCGGCGCCAGGATCCGGTTTTCCCCGAATATCGCCGCAATCTGTCCGAAGACGGCGGGAAGGACCCTGGTCAGCGCAGGTCTGTACAGAAGGTTTTCCAGGTCAAGCCAGGCCGGCCAGAGGTCTCTGTACAGGCCCTTCCGAAGGATCACCCGTCTCACAAACGCCAGATACACCAGCGCGCCGATCCCCAGTGAGATTGCGCCGCCTTTCAGGTTCTCCGCGGTGAACGCGCGGAATGCAGCGGGCACGGGACTGCCTGTCATCCACACGGCGATCCGGTTTGCAATGGCAGGCTGCCCCAGCAGGATCATCAGGGCGGAAGGACCGCAGATCACCGCCGTGCTCAGTCTGTTCATGCAGCGCGGCTGCGCGTCATAACGCTTCTGAAGCTGCCGGTCTGTGTTCCTCTCACAGAAAATGCAGATGAACAGCTTCAGCATATAGGCAAATGTCAGGCCTCCGGAAACCAGGAAAACCCATTCGAGAACGCGAAGCGCCGTCTGCCCGTACGCGGATATCCCCTCCACGATTCCCTCATGCAGCAGGGTTTTGCTGATATATCCGTTAAAAAGCGGAACACCGCTGATCCCCAGGGCTCCCAGGGCAAAGGCGGCTTTCAGAAACCGTTTGTTCCGGCCCCAGCCGCGCAGGCTGTTCAGGTCCTGCACATGCAGCCCCATCACTGCGACGCCGGCTGCCATAAACAGGACCAGCTTGATCAGGGAATGATTTACCATGTGCAGCATCACGCCCGCCAGCGTCATCACGGCAGCATGCTCTTCTTCCGCCGCCTGCAGAAGGACATACATGCCGGTCCCTGTGAGAATGAACCCGATCTGTGACATAGAGGAGCAGGCCAGCGTCCTCTTCAGACTGACGGAAAACAGGGCGAGCACGGCGCCGAGCAGCATCGTGACCGCGCCTGCCGCCAGAATCAGGCGTCCGTAGGGCAGACAGGAAGGAAACACATGCAGCACCGTCATCAGTATCCCGAAGATGCCCACCTTCGTCAGTATTCCGGAGAGCAGGGCAGAGGCAGGCGACGGCGCCACAGGATGCGCCTTCGGCAGCCAGATATGGACCGGGAACATGCCTGCCTTTGCGCCGAAGCCGAACAGGATGCAGAGGCCGGCGGCCAGAACGCCGGCCGGGACCGCGCCTTCCGCAGCGCCGCCTGCCATGCTGCCTGACCCGCTGCCGCCGGTGCGCATGGACATGGTTTCTTTCAGGGCGGCAAAGGACAATGTGCCGGCAGTGTGCCGCAGGAGCAGCAGGCCCATGAACAGCACCAGGCCGCCGATGACCGCGATGAACAGATATGTGTACGCCGCGCGGGAAGCTTCCGCTGTCTCCTCATGAATCACCCACACAAAGGACGAAAAAGAGAGAATCTCAAAGAACACAAAAGCCGTCATCAGATCCGCAGAGAGCATGACGCCCTCGACTGCGCCCAGCGTGAGCAGGGTGAAAAACCAGTACCGGACCATGTGTCTGGGCTCTTGGGAAAAATACTCCAGAGAAAACAGAGATGTCATCAGCCACATAAAAGCCGAGATGACAGCATATGCCGACCGGAAACCGTCAGATTCGAAAGACAGGCCTTCCGTCAGGATGCCGGTCACCGCAAAAGAGCGCGTGCCCCCCGTCCGGGTCATGCAGAGGAGCAGAAGCCCAAGTGCGAGGATGACCGCGCAGACAGATATGGCTGCGGCCGCGGCAGGCAGGAAGCCTTTTTTCTGTCCGGCGGCGTATTGCCTGTCTGCCGGCCGTCCCGCCCCGGCATATGCGGCGGCAGGCAGCAAAAGAGCCCCGGCAAAAGGTATGCATATGATCGCAAGTATTACCATAGACCCTCCGATATCAGCCGGAGCAGATGAAGAACCGGACCCGGCAGGATGCCAAACAGCAGATTCAGTGCCGTAAAAAATACGATCGGCAGAAGCATGCGCCAGTCCGCTTCTCTGACCGCGCCGTCAGGCTGGCCGTAGAGATCTGTGCCCTGCTGCGGGAAAAAAGCGCGGATGCTGATGGTCAGCGTGTACATGGCGCACAGAAAGGCTGCCGTAAGAAGGCAGACCGCCCCCGCCATTCCCCGGCCGGTTCCCTCCTCGCCTGCCGCCTCCAGCAGACACCATTTAGAAACAAAGCCGCAGAACAAAGGGATGCCGATCAGGGAAAAGGCCCCCAATGTAAAGCACACAAATGTAACCGGCATCCTTTTTCCGACACCGTTCACTTCAAAGAGGTAAGAACGGCCGGTCTGGTGCATAAACGCGCCGGCGCACAGAAACAGCGACATTTTGATGATGCTGTGAAAAACCATGTGGGCCATGCCGGCCAGAAAACCGGCCTCATTCAGGAGCAGGATGCCCAGAAGCATATAGGACAGGTTGCTCATGGTAGAATACGCCAGCCGTCTCTTCACGTGCTTTTCCCGCAGTGCCATGACAGCCGCATACACCATTGAAAAGCAGATCACAGCCAGCAGAAATGTCTGGAGCTGTGTTTCCCGGAGGAGTCTCGTGCCGAAGACATACCAGGTCAGGCGTGCCACCGCAAAGACGCCGGAATTGACCACGGCGACCGCGTGCAGCAGCGCCGTCACGGGAGTCGGCGCCGCGGATGCCTCCGGCAGCCAGGCGTGGAACGGGAATATCGCAGCCTTGACGCCAAAACCGAAAAATCCCAGCAGATACGCGATCCGGATCATATGCACGCCCGCCGATGTCCGCAGCGTGCCGCTCCAGCCGAAAGAAGCGCCGTTCCCGTACAGGGTCACAAGAATCACGGCAAAAAAGACCAGGGACGCGCCGCCGATCGTGTACGCGGCGTACCTGCGGCTGGCATACAGACTCTCATGATCTCCGTAATGCGCCACGAGGGGAATCGTAATCAATGTCAGCATCTCGTAAAACACGTAAAGCGTCAGAAGATTTGCCGAAAAGGCAATGCCGAGCGCGATCCCGTATGTGCCGAGATAAAAAGCAAAAAAGCGGTCTTTTTTGCCGTCATGTTCCATATAGGAAAATGCATACACCAGAACCAGCGGCCACATCACCGAAAGCATGCCCGCAAACAGACAGGAAAGGCCGTCGGCGCCGGCAGCCAGCGCAAAGCCGTCGGCAAAGAGGAGCACTCTGGCAGCGCCCTGACCCGCGCGGACAGTCAGAAGCAGGATCCAGACCAGCACAGATGTAGCGCAGGCCGTGCCTTCCGTCCAGATCTCCCTGCCCCGGTCAGAAGCGGCAGGAACCAGCAGCAGCCGCAGGCCGCCCAGAAGCGGCAGAAATACAGAGGCAAGAATCAATGCAAGCGCCATTTCTCACCTCCCCTGAACCGCAAACCCGCAGGCAGTGACAAAACCCTGTCCCCATAAGCCCATCAGCAGTACCACAGCGCAAAGGATGATCATGGGAAGCAGCGCGGTCAGGCCCGGATCCTTCCGGTCCGTCTCTGCCGGATGGGCGCTTTCCTGCCCGTCTGAGCCGCCGGCAGGATTATCCTGCGCAGGCCTGGCAGGATTTTTCTGTGTGACGGCGGAACTGCCCGCGCCGTCACTGACTGCCGGGAAAAAGGCTTCCACGGAGACAGGCAGCAGGTATCCGGCTGTGAGAAGCGCGGAGACGAGCAGCATGACCGGAGCGAGCACGGAAAACACAGGTATGCCGCTCCCGATGGCCGCGGACGCAATCACCCATTTGCTGGTAAATCCCGCGAACGGCGGAATGCCCACCAGTGACAGGGCCGCGACGGTAAAGCAGCACATCGTCACCGGGATTCTCCTGCCGACGCCCTTCATACCGTTCACCTCCCGGATTCCCAGCCTCCACATACAGACGCCGGCCGTCAGGAACAGGCAGCCTTTTGCGGCACAGTGGCCCAGCAGGTGAAGAAGGCCGCCCGCAAGGCCCTGCCCGCCCAGAAAAGACAGGCCGAGGAGAATATAGGAAATCTGGCTGATCGTGGAATACGCCAGCCGTTTTTTCAGATTTTTTTCCTGAAACGCCATCATGGATCCCATAAAAACCGTGAGCACAGCCAGCGTCATCCACACCGTCTGCACCCAGGTTCCCGCGATCCTCGCAGTCCCGACAGAATAATAGACCAGCCGGATCAGCGCCACGACGCCTGCCTTGGCCACGATGCCGGAGAGCAGCGCGGATGCGGGCGCGGGAGCAATCGGATGCGCCGTCGGCAGCCAGCCGTGCATCGGATACAGGCCGGCTTTCGTACCGAACCCGATAATGCCGGCCATTACCGCGCCCAGCAGTACCCCTTCATGGCCGTACAGCAGGACATCCTCCAGAAAGCCTCCCATCACGAAGGCGCCTGTGCCGGAGCTGAAATGGTATACAAAGAAGACTGCCAGCAGTCCCATCAGGGCGCCGGCGATTGAATAAAACAGATACTTCAGTCCGGCCGTGACCGCCTCCTTTGTCCTCTCGTGAAGAACCAGGGGCACAGTTGTCAGCGTCAGGAATTCAAAGCAGAGATACAGGGTAACCAGATTGGCGGAAAAACACACAGCGGCCAGCGCGGCAAAAGACACCAGGTAAAAGACAAAGAATGTATCCTGGTGCTCTGCGTGTGCCATATACGCAAAGGCGTAAAACAGGACCACCGTATAGAGCAGCATGACAGCCGGCAGAACGCAGCGCGTCAGGCCATCGACGGAGAAAGCCAGCTGAATTCTGTCTGACAGGCGGAGCACGGTTATGCTGCCGCCCCGCAGCAGGGCAAGGACACAGAGGATATCCGCCAGGATCATAATGGCGGCGTATATGCGGCTGTGAGGGGTTTTCGAAGCTGGCATATGAGTTCTCCTTTGCCGGGGGTAACGTATACATCTTGAGAGTGACACGGCGGACTGTACGCTAAAGCAGTTTTTGCAGTGTATCCGTCGGAAGATTTTAACCCAGCATCCCCAGCCCTCTCGTGATCAGCGCCATCACAGCTGACGATCCGATCCCGAGGACCAGATTTGCCGCAGTGAGTACCAGCATCGGCACCAGGCAGGCAGGCGCCGCGTCCCGGGTCCTCTTCCCTGTTTCCTGCAGGGGCGTCTGTGTATCCGCGCCCCAGATCCGGATCACTGTCCGCATGAAATACAGCGCGTTCAGCAGGGAGCTCAGCGCGAGGGCCGTCATAACGGCGAGCATGCTTTTCTCTGATCCCTCCTGGACGGCCGCGGACGCAAAGAACAGCTTGGAGGAGAAGCCTGCCAGGGACGGAATGCCGATCATGGACAGGGCGCCTACCGTAAAGAAGAATCCGGCTGTCTTCTGCCGCACGGCGCTGCCTGTGAGGCGGCGGAACAGCAGGGAATCTCCTGATACCTCCGCCAGATAGGGTGTTGTCAGGAACAGCATTGATTTGGTCACAGCGTGGGCAAAGATGTGGAATACCGCAGCCGCATATCCGACCGGTCCTCCCAGTCCGATGCCGACGTAGATGTACCCGACCTGCGCCGCTGAGGAAAAGGCGACCATCCGGTTCAGATTGCCGGCGCGCAGGGCGGACACAGAGCCCAGCACAATGCCGCAGATGCCCAGGACAAGCAGCAGCCTGCGGATCGGCATCTCGCGGATGATTTCCATTCCGATCGCCCGCCAGTATATCTTTATCAGCAGGAATATGTAGCACTTCGAGACAAGTGACGAGAGAACAGAGGAAGATGTCGGCGTGGCCCATCCGTAGGTATCCGGCATCCAGTAGTGGAACGGAAACAGGCCGCTCTTGATCGCCAGCCCTATGGTCAGGATGCCGACGGCCATGGTGAGCACTACCGCGGACTGTCCGTCCTGCAGCACCTGCGTGATCTGCTGCCGCATCGGCACCATCAGCAGATGGCCGGTTATGTCATACAGAAGGACTACGCCCAGCAGAAACAGTCCGGATCCCAGCAGGTTCAGGATCATATACCGGACAGCGGCCAGCGTTGTGCGGCCGATCTCCCGGACTATCAGGATGCCGCAGCTCGTCAGGGTGAGGATTTCCACGAAGACATAGCCGGTGAATATATCATTCGTCCAAATGATTGCCATCAGTGCCGCAGTCATCAGGTTGAGCATGGAAAAGTAGAGATTCACCCGGCTCTCATCCAGGTCTCTCTTCAAAAAACGCAGTCCGGCGCAGACAGAGCACAGCAGCACCACGGAAAATGCCAGCGCCAGAGCCGCTTCCAGCACGCCTGCGCGGATCTCATTGCCCCACGGGGCGGGGAACTCACCCATCACATAGGTAAAGGAATGCCCCCTCATCAGGCAATACCGGAGAACAGCGGCTGACATGACGATCAGCAGCCCTTCCAGCGCCATGGTCCATCTCCTGGCGGCTCTGCCTGTCAGCTGGGTGCACAGCACGCCGGAGAACAGACAGCCTATGACACTGAACAGGGGAAAATTCTCGACAAACTCCACAGTCAGCGATCCTCCAACTGATGTCTGGACAGGATATAGATCTCATCCAGTTCCAACGTATGATACCGCCTGTACAGGCGCACAGTGAGGGCCAGCATGACAGCCGTCACCGATACGGATACAACGATGCCGGTCAGCACCAGTCCGGCGGGAACAGGATTGATATAGGCGGCTGTATCTGTCACGCCGTCTGTCACGATCGGCGCTTTTCGTCCTGCTATGTAGCCCATGGAGGCCAGAAACAGGAAGACACCCGTATCCATAATATTCAGGCCGATCAGCTTTTTGAACAGGTTCTTCTGAAAGAGGAGCATGGTAAACCCGATGCCGAACAGAAGAATGGCCGCAGCCTCTTCATAATTTGCCAGCAATGTCCCTGCCATGGCATCTCCCTTCTTCCGTCTCTCTGTCAGGAAATCTGCTGTCTTATCAGAGAGACAGGTCGTCTCCGCCGATATTTCCGCGGCGGAAAAGGCTGTAGAACCCATACATTGTCAGCGCCACGACAATGCCGACAGCGATGTCCAGCGGCAGAATCAGGCCGCCGGAAAGGATGGCGCCCGGCGTCCCCTTCGGGATGTGGTTTTCCAGTCCGTTGGCGCCGGTAAAAAATACATATCCCTTGGCGAAACTGTAGAATCCCAGGGCAGCCAGGGAGACCAGTCCGTACACCCGCGCCGTCAGGACCCGGTCCACAGGCCGGAATCCGAAAGCAGCAGATGTGATAATCAGTCCCGCGCCGGCTACCGCGCCGCCGGAAAAGCCTCCACCCGGCCCGTTCTGGCCGTTCACCAGCACATAGAAAGCGTAGACTGCAACACAGGGCAGAAGCAGGGATGCCGTTTCCCGCAGGATCGCGTCCCTCGAGAGATCCCTGTAGCCGACATGGCGGATTTTGTGATAATCCTCCCATTCACTCCGTGTGTTCTTCTTGTCCAGCTTCAGCAGGGCCATGACGCAGACCAGCGCCGTAAAGAGCACATGGGATTCACCCAGGGTGTCAAAGGCGCGGTAATCCAGTATCATGCCGGCCACAATGTTGATGGCGCCGGTTTCTTCCGTCCCCTTTTCCACATACCGCTTCACCACCTCCGTGGTCACCGGGTTCTCCCTGCCATACCGGGGCAGGAGGGCGACGGTATACAGCAGGACGACCGTCAGGAGAACGCAGCAGAGCACGGCGGCCAGCCGGTACAGATGCCGGAAAAGCGCCTGCTCCCCTGCTTCAATCCGTTGTGTGGCCGCATCTGCGCTGACGCTGTCACGCAGCTCTTTCCGCGCTCTTTTCTGTTCTTCTCTGGAGCTGTACGGCTGTTCATCGGAATCCGCCGCGTATTCCAGCATATCCAGATCGCCGTTCAGCCATCTGGCCAGAAGGGCCTTTGTTTTTTCCTTCATCAGTCCCTGTCCTTTTCCATGATCCGTCTGAGCGCCGCCAGAAAAAGCACACTGCTCACGCCGGCCCCAACTGCCGCCTCCGTGATCGCAAGGTCCGGTGATTCCATCAGAATCCAGATCACACACATGAGCGCGCTGTAGGTCATAAAAACAATCACTGCCTGCAGCAGGCTCTTTGTGAGATTGACGCTGACCGCGCAGGCGATCATGAGGATGAGAAGCACTATTTTTACTGCTTCTGTCAGTGTAAAACCCATTTTTATCTCCGTTCTCCGTCTCTGCAGCGCTCATCCCGCAGATGATCCGTCAGCCTCTTATTGTTATAATATTCCACCTGGCTCAGAAAATGCGTTGACACCGGCGAGCCTATCCAGAAAAAGACCAACACCAGCGCCAGCTTCAGAGTCGCTATGCGCGGTCCTGAGATAATGGCGAGTGAGAGAACGACGCAGAGAAGGCCCAGGGTATCGCCTATGCCGGCACAGTGTATGCGGTCCATGACAAACCTGAAGCGGTAATTTCCCGTCACGGCAGACAGGAAGCAGAACAGGCCCGCCAGAAGCAGTACGGCCGCTGATCCGAAGCGAATGTAAGGGATCATTCCGCAGTTCCTCCTTCTTTTTTTTCGCCGCCGTCTCCTCCGCCGCCCCGGTTGTTCTTCACATACAGGGACGCCAGCATCGTCACGACGACCAGGCTGATCATGGCATAGATCAGGGCCACATCCAGCAGCCAGTCTTCCTGCAGCAGCTGAGAAAAAATCAGGATGATGCAGACAACCATGGTGCTGATCATATTGATCGCCAGGATGCGGTCTGTCGTCCGGGGGCCCCGCACTGCGCGGAACATCATGGCACCGATAAACGTCAGGAGCACCAGAACCGCCGGTATATACAGCACCTCCCACGCAAAAGGCATATCCTTTTCCTCCCTGAATCACAAATCACTGCAGTCTGTTCTTACGCGCCCGTTTTTCCCCGCCTGCAGAGGCGGGGCTGTCTCCTTCCGGGCACAACCGCTTCAGTGTATCCTTCTCAGCATACGCACAAATACACAGTCCGCGATGCCCTCTGCGTACGCCGGGCACAGGCTGTGTACGACCAGACGGTCACCTTCCTGAAAAACCGTATATGTGCCCGGCGTCAGGGTGATGGAATTGGCCAGCAGCACATTGCGCCAGCTGCCCTGCAGGCCGGAGCGGAATTCCACGATAACAGGATCCGGCATTTCTCTCCGGTTCCAGATCATGTGCATGACGGCAAAAGATGCCTTCACGATCTCCGCAGCAAGAACGCCGGCATAACAGATCAGGAGAGGCAGCCTTTTCAGCAGCTGCTTCTCCTCTTGCAGCGTCCTGCCGCGCAGCCGCGCCGTGAGGGCTGAGGCAGCAGCGGCAAGAAACGCGCCGATAATCAGGATCTCCGGTGTGATCCGGCCGTTCAATACGACCCATAAGGCTAAATACAGTATAAACATACAGAAACCCTTTTCCGGTTCAGACGCGGACGACGTAATCCTCCTTGCGGGGCTTCGCCTGCGGGTGCTCGCAGTCCGCGTACCCGAGTGCAATGGATGCCACGCCCGTCAGTGTCTCCGGCAGTCCCCATTTGCGCAGAAGCGCCTTGCCTTCTTCCAGCTCAAACATCTGTCTGCATCTGTGAATCCAGCAAGAACCCAGTCCTGCGGCATATGCGGCATTTACCATATTTGTGCAGACGGCGGCTCCGTCCAGTTCGTGGGTGAAGCAGGCTTCTGTCTCGAAAATCAAAATGATCGTCGGCGCGCCGTAATACGGATGTGCGTCGGGCTTTCCGAGCACCTTCGCGTTCAGGGCGTCAACCGCCGCCACATTCTCCGGGCTCTGAACCGCTACGATCTGAACGCCCTGCGTCCCCGCGCCGGTCGGGGCGTAGGTACCGGCTTCCAATACTGCCTGCAATGCTTCTTCGCTGACCTGTTCCGCCTTAAACTTGCGGATCGCCCTGCGGTTCTTTAATACTTCCAATGCTTCCATTTTCATGACATTACCTCCCTTCATGAAACAGCCGCGGATTAACTGTGTTCCCCTATTATAGAGCAGGTCGCGGAAATTGTTAAGCTTTCTGTCGGAAATCTTTCCCTGACACCTGTCAGAATTATTTCCCGCAGCACAAAGAAGGCTGCCGGATCAGGAGACGTTGTGCCTGTACGCACAGCATCTTCTGATCCGGCAGCCGTTTCTGATCGGCTGATGCCCGGTCTTTACTTCTCTTCTTCTACAAACGGTACGACGTTCTGGTCGCCATACTCTTCCTGAATGAAGCTGATGATCTCATCTGACTTAAGGACCTCCACCAGCTTCTGGATGGCTTCATTGTTCTCGTTGCCTTCCTTCACGGCAATCACATTGACATATGTCTTTGCCGCGTCAGAATCGGGACTCTCGTATACCAGGGCGTTATCCTGGACATTGAAGCCGGCTTCCAGCGCGTAGTTGCCGTTCATGATCAGGTAGTCGATGTCTTTGGTATGCTTCGGGATCTGGGCAGCTTCCAGCTCAACGATCTCCAGGTCATGCGGATTGTCAGTGATGTCATTGACGGTGGCGGTCAGGCCGGCGCCCTCTGTCAGGGTAATATAGCCGTTGTCCTGCAGCAGAAGCAGGGCACGGGCTTCGTTAGTCGTGTCATTCGGCACGGCTACGCTGTCGCCGTCCTCCAGGTCATCCAGGCTCTCCTTGGCGCCCGGATACAGGCCGAAGGGCTCATAGTGGATCTTACCGGCAACGACCAGATGGGTTCCCTGTTCTTCATTGAAAGACTCCAGGTACGGCACATGCTGGAAGTAATTGGCGTCAAAAGCGCCCTGCTCCACGACCAGGTTCGGCTGCACATAGTCTTCAAATTCCGTGACTTCCAGTGTGATGCCGTCATCCGCCAGCAGCTCCGCGGCTTTCTCCAGAATCTTCGCATGGGGAGAGGGAGACGCGGCAATCTTGATCGTTGTGTTTTCCTCGGCCGCAACGCTGCCTGCCAGCAGTCCGATTCCCAGAACGGCCGGAATCAGTACCTGTAATACTCTCTTTTTCATGTTTCGTCCTCCTTTACAAAAATGCTTTATGTGCTCATGCCACACGCCGGTCGTTTTTCTTGGAGATCATCATGCCGATCCCCTGGAAAATCTGTGTCAGTACAACCAGCAGTATGACAGTTGCAACCATAATATCCGCCTGGTACCGGTAGTACCCGTACCGGATCGCGATATCGCCGAGACCGCCGCCGCCGATGACGCCTGCCATGGCTGAGTAGCCGAGTACCGTGCCGATGACGATGGTCACGCCTGTGATCAGGGAAACCCGGGCTTCCACCAGCAGCACCCGCCAGATGATGGTCCAGTTGCCGGCCCCCATGGCCTGCGCGGCCTCAATCACCCCCGGATCCACCTCCTTGAGGGAGGACTCGACCATACGGGCGATAAACGGCGCCGCACTGATGACCAGCGGGACAATGGTTCCCTTTGTTCCGTAGCTCTGTCCTACCAGCGCCGTGGTAAAAGGAATGAGCAGGATCAGCAGAATGAGGAACGGAATACTCCGGAGTATATTGATGACGATATCAAGCACCCGGTACACAAACCGGTTCGGACGGATGCCGTTTTTATCCGTGACAGCCAGGATAATGCCCATCGGAAGGCCGAGCAGGTAGCCGAAGCCGACAGACCCCAGCGTCATGACAAGTGTCTCTCCGATGCCCCTGACGATCATCGCTGTTGTTTTTGCGTCCCACATTATCCTTCCACCTCCTGGACAGCAAGATCTCTCTCCCGCAGATACGCGATCATCTCTTCCTGAAGCGCGGGATCATCCGGGAGACCCAGGATCATCTCTCCCCGTGCCGTGCCGCCGACATCTTTTGTGTCAGCCTTCAGGATATTTACCGGCGTGCCGAATTTGAGAATCATATTGGCAATCACAGGCTCATACGAGGAATTCGTGGAGAACACGATACGGATCCGCCGGCTCTCATGCAGCTGCTCGAGGGGCGAAAAGCCGCTGCCGGCACTTCCCTCGGCGGTGGCTGCCGCCTGTCCGGTTCCTGCTTCTTCTTCGTTCTCCCACTCGTCCGGGTCTTTCCCTTCGACGATCAGCCGTTTTGCCGCCCTGCTCTTCGGGTGCGCGAAAATCTCCGCGACGCTTCCGTATTCCACCAGCTCGCCCTTTTCGACGATGGCCACGCTGCTGCAGATACGCCGGACGACCGACATCTGGTGTGTGATAATGACGATGGTAACGCCCATCTCCCGGTTGATTTTCTTCAGCAGCTGCAGGATCTGCTCTGTAGTCTGCGGATCCAGCGCGCTGGTCGCCTCATCACAGAGAATGATTTTCGGGTCTGTCGCCAGTGCCCTGGCAATGGCCACCCTCTGGCACTGACCGCCGGAAAGCTGAGCGGGATAAGCTTTCTCCTTTTCCGGGAGACCGACTGTCTCCAGAAGAGCCCTGGCCTTTTTTCTGGCCTCAGCGCGGGGGACTCCCGCGATCTGAAGGGGAAACATGACATTGGAAAGAACATTCTTCTGCGACAGCAGATTGAAGCTCTGGAAAATCATGCCGATGGAGCTGCGCAGCTGACGGAGTTCTCTGTCGCTGAGCGCGGCCAGGTCCCTGTCACTGACAGACACCTTTCCGGATGTGGGACGCTCCAGATAATTCAGGCAGCGCACAAGGGTGCTCTTGCCTGCGCCCGACATACCGATGATGCCGTATATATCCCCCTCTTCAATGTCAAGACTGATATTCTTCAGGGCTTCCACTTTGCCGCCCTTTGTCTGAAAGGTTTTGTTCAGGTTCTCAACTTTTATTATGGCAGCCACTATCGTCTGTCTCCTCGTATTTCCTCCGGGCCTGCCGCCGATACGTTTCTCTATATTCCTACTGGTTTAATAGGATTATTTTTCCCACAGTTTACTGCGTATCGTGCGGCAAGTCAAGGATTACTGTAATAAAAATCGGACGGCCGGCTGTCGCCGCCGTCCAAATCAGATTAATTGTAACGCTATCCCTGATTTTTTACAACCGCAATCTGTTGTCGGTAACGCCAGGGATCAGTTGTCTGTATCGTCAGGGATCTGCTGTCTGTACCGTCAGGGACCACTGATACGCAGCCTGCAGGTCCAGCCTGCTCCCGGCCGCAGGAAGAACAGGATTCGTCAGGAATTCCCGGATAAAGTCCATGTCATCTCCAGGATACAGGGAGCCTGTTCTTGATCTGATGCCCCGTTTTTTTGCCCCATCCCAGAGGAAAGCGGTCCACGCACACAAGCAGCCATCCGTCCGGCAGTTCCTGCATCTCCGTCTCTGTCAGAAAAATGCCTTCCCCGCGCAGATAGGCTGCAATGCGCGGATCTTCCGGAGCTGAAGCAAAAGACGGCACCGCATTTCCGCCTTCTGTATTACGAGACATCGTATTCTGTGCCATTGCCAGAGGCTGCGACGGTTCAAAACGTTCCTTCTTCCATTCTCCGAGGAAAAGGCCGTTCCGCAGAAAGCGCACTCCCCTCACACTCACCGGAAGATTCTGCACCAGATAAGCACGCTCCCCTCTCTCCTCCAGCCGGAAGTTCGTCCTTCCCGCACTGCGGCTGTCTCCGCCTGCCTTCATTTGGTTCAAAGCCGTCTCTTTTCCGCTCAAGTCCGGCTCTGCCGGAGGCATACGCAGAGGGAGATTGGGCTTCTCCTTCTGCGTATGCTGCAGTCCGGGCACACCGGATACCAGGGGCATCAAAAGCGCAAGCTTTTCTCCGCCTATTCCTTTTCCGGCCTCCGCGCCGTTTCCCTGACGCCTCTGACCGCGGCCTTTTTTCTCTTTTCTGTTCTTTTTCTCTTTCTCTCTTACACTCTTTTCCGTGCTTCCTTCCCGGGCATCTTTTACAACCGCTGCCGCGAAGCCCGCATCCCCTTTTCTGTCTGCTTCCGCGAAACCGGAATTTCCTTCGCTGACCGCTGCCACGATACCGGAATTTCCTTCGCTGACCGCTGCCGTATCCGCTCCTGCACCGGGCTCTTTCTGCATCAGGGCAAGGAAGTGACCCTCACCCCGCATTTTATGCGGCCATATGCGCACACATCTGGAGAGAGAAGCAGCAAGGGAAGCCGAAGGCTCATCTGCGGGATCCTTCTCCGCTGCGGCTGCGGCATCTGTGCGTATCTTCAGCCATCCCGCCTGTCCGCTGGCGAAACCTGCCGCTTTATCCGCGCCCTCAGTTCCCGCATCCGCAGGATGGCCGGAAAGTCCGGTATCCGGCACTTCCCTGTTCCCGGAAGCAGGAAGCAAGCCGGTATCAATCGTTCTCATGTCTTTAAAACTGTCCAGAAAATCCCGGATCTGCTGCTCATCCTCCTCCGGGGCAAACGTACAGGTAGAATAGAGAAGATATCCGCCCGGACGCAGCATCTGATATGCCTGCGCCAGTATCTCCTTCTGCTGCGAGGCGAAAAAGCGCACCCGCTCAGGACTCCAGGCTTCCGCCACCGCCGGTTCTTTTCTGAACATCCCTTCTCCGGAACAGGGAGCGTCGACGAGGATGCAGTCAAAATAGCAGGGGAAGGCCTCTGCCAGTCTGGCAGGCACCTCATTTGTGACCATCATATTCTGTACACCAAACAGTTCCAGGTTCCGCAAAAGCGCCTTCGCGCGGCTGTTGCTGATGTCGTTTGCCACCAGCAGACCTTCGCCGCACAGCTTTGCCGCCAGCTCTGTGGCTTTGCCGCCGGGGGCTGCACACAGGTCCAGAACCTTGTCGCCGGGCTTAACCGGCAGGATTTCCGCCGGCGTCATCGCACTCGGCTCCTGCAGATAATACAAACCCGCTGCATAGTACGGATGCCGGGCAGGCCATACCTCTTCCGAATAGAAATAGCCATTTGATATCCACGGGATTCTGGCCACCGGGAAAGGCGCAATGCGTTCAAACTCCTCCGGAGATATTTTCAGAGTGTTCACACGGAGGCCGCGAACCCGCGGTTCGTCATAGCTGCGGAGGAAGGCAGAATATTCATCCCCCAACATCTGTCGCATTCGATTTGTATAAGCTTCCGGCAGCTTCATGTTCTGCATTCTCCTCCATTCTTTTGAATTGCCATTTAGTGTATTAAGGACGGACGCCGGAACGGGGGCAGGGGTCATCCGGA
>CAMODP010000020.1 GCA_946611445.1 uncultured Eubacterium sp. | reverse complement strand
GCCATGGGCCGTGCAATCGTCCGTAATCCCCGCGTCTTCCTGATGGATGAGCCGCTTTCCAACCTGGATGCCAAGCTGCGTGTGCAGATGCGTACCGAGATCGCCAAGCTGCATGACAGACTGGGCGCCACGATCATCTACGTTACACATGACCAGACTGAGGCCATGACGCTGGGAACCAGGATTGTCGTTATGAAGGACGGCGTCGTGCAGCAGGTGGATACACCGCAGAACCTGTACAATGAGCCGGGCAACCTGTTTGTAGCCGGATTCATCGGCTCCCCGCAGATGAATTTCATGGATGCTGTTGTCGAGAAGGGCGCTTCTGGACTGTATCTGAACGTCGGCGGACAGAAATTCCTTCTTCCCGCTTCCAAGGCAAAAGTCCTCGAAGAGAAGAACTATGTCGGCAAGACTGTTGTCGCAGGTATCCGTCCGGAGAATATCAGCGATGACAAGGCCATGATCGAGAAATACCCGGAAGCGACATTCGAATCGACCATCAACGTATACGAGCTTCTCGGCGCAGAAGTGTTCCTGTACTTTGATTTTGCGAATACACCGATGACAGCCCGTGTTGACCCGGCCACAACGGCCAGGACGGGATCCAATGTCCGGTTTGCGATTGATGTTGAAAAGCTGCATATTTTCGACAAAGAGACAGAGGAAGCTATCGTTCACTGAGACGAGGTATCCGGCACCTTGCAGGCATCCGGGAGAGACAGCATGAGAGAGCGAGGCCAGGCCGAATACTGATAGAGGGCAGGCTGATACATGCCGACAGGCAGAGTGTCAGCCTGCTTTTTTTCGGAGATAAAACAGCAGGCGCACCCGGAATCAAAAGAAGACTTGAATCACCGGGTGGGCTGGGGTATCATGGGGTTCATGAGGTGATTTCATGATTTCTGTCCGACTGATCAATAAAGTGCTGTCTGACCTGCGGGATATAACCGGCGCGGATCTGCTGCTGACAGATGCCGGCGGTAAGGTCCTGGCCGCTGCTGCTTCCGGCAGCATTTCTGAAAAACCGTCAGTGCTGACTGCGGCAGTCCCGGAAGGAGAGAGCGGAACCGTACAGGCAGGATCCTGGTATATACGGAGAGTCGCTGACGCAGACGGGACAGAACTGTTCATTGCCGCTGCCGGAGAGGCGGGGGAACTGGCGGCGCGGGTAGGCTCCTCTGAGATGGAGGCCCTGCTCATAGCTGCGAGGGAAAAAACAGATAAAGGCCGTTTTCTGCAGAGCGTCCTGACAGGCACTGTGCCGGCTGCTTATATACATCAGGAAGCAGTCCGTCTCCGTATCCGTGAAGATGCCTGCAGGATTCTTTTCCTGGCGGAGCTCAATGAATCTGACTGCGAGACCGCAATACAGGTGTTCCGGGCTGTGCTGGCAGCTGCGCGGACAGGCGGAATGATCGCTGCCGCCGATGCATCCCATGTGACAATTGTATATGAGACACCCCGGAAAGACCGGGAGGATGCATTGCTGCTGGCCCATACGCTTCTGGACACATTGAATGCCGAAGCCATGATACCTGCCAGAATCGCCGTCGGAACACCGGTGACGAAGCTTGAAGACCTGCCCGGGTCCTTTGCGGATGCCCGCATGGCGCTGGATGCGTGCCGTGTGTTTATGCCGGACAGGAAAGTGATTGCCTGTGACCGTCTGGGCATCAGCCGGCTGATCTGGGAAGTCCCCGCGTCTCTGTGTGAACGCTTTCTGAGAGAGACATTTCCGGAGGACGTGCTGGAAGAACTTGACGAAGAGACCATGCTGACGATACGGCGGTTTTTTGACTGCAGCCTCAATATTTCAGAGACGGCCAGGCAGCTGTACGTACACAGAAATACGCTCGTCTACCGTCTGGAAAAGCTGGAAAAGCTGACCGGTCTGGATATCCGCAAATTTGATGACGCCATGTCTTTCCGCATTGCCATGATGGCGCATGAACGTCTGCGGCAGACGGGAAAATCAGATTCATTTACAGGAGGATACAATTATGGATGATCTGTTTTCGGAGGTCCTGATCAAGAAAAAGCCGACGGCGGGGAATATTGCGCTGAAGTATCTCCCGGTCGGCGCCGGCGTGGTCTGCCTTCTGTGCGGCGTATTGCTGCACACGGTGTTTCTGCTGCCCGGAGCGGTTTTGCTGATTCTGGGAATCTGGCTGATGCCCAGACAGGACATTGAATATGAGTACTCGTATGTAAACGGCGCGCTGGATATCGACTGTATTTACGGAAAGCGAAGCCGGAAGCACAAGGCATCGTATGACCTGAGCCAGATGGAGATCATGGCTCCTGCAGGCTCGCCGTTTCTGGACGGGACCGCAGGCCTGAAAAATGTGGATTACACCTCCGGTGACGCGGCGGACAGCGGGTCTGTTTACGCTGTGGTTATACCGCATGGCGGAGAGCGGCAGATCCTTCTGCTGCAGCCTTCTGAATCTATGAAAAAGGACCTCCGGATGCGTATGCCCTCACGGGTGCACCTGTAAACGGCGTCAGAAAAACACGTTGACTTTCCACTACTGTTTTGCTACACTACACGGAAAGTATCAGAAAACTCAGAAAAACCAGGCAGCGCTTGCCGGAACAGACAAAGGAGAACTATATGGGACAGATTATCGGTGAGGGAATTACATTTGACGATGTTTTACTGGTTCCGCAGTATTCGGATGTCACGCCGAATATGATCGATGTGTCTACCTGGCTGACAAAGAGTATTCACCTGAATATTCCTATGATGAGCGCCGGAATGGATACGGTCACTGAACACAGGATGGCGATTGCCATGGCCCGGCAGGGCGGCATCGGTATCATACACAAGAATATGACGATCGAGCAGCAGGCGGATGAAGTAGACAAGGTGAAACGGTCTGAAAACGGTGTCATTACCGATCCTTTCTTCCTTTCTCCGGAGAATACGCTTGCAGACGCGAATGACCTGATGGCGAAATACAGGATTTCCGGTGTCCCGATTACAGAGGGAAGGAAGCTGGTAGGCATCATCACGAACCGTGACCTGATGTTTGAAGAGGATTTTTCAAAAAAAATCCGTGAGTCCATGACCTCCGCGGAAGACGGACTGATCACCGCGCGCGAGAATGTGACGCTTGAAGAAGCCAAACGAATTCTTGCAAAAGCCCGAAAGGAAAAGCTCCCGATCGTAGATGAGAATTTCAATCTGAAGGGTCTGATTACAATCAAAGATATTGAGAAACAGATCCAGTATCCGCTTTCTGCGAAGGATGCGCAGGGACGTCTGCTCTGCGGCGCTGCCGTAGGTATTACCGGCGATGTAATGGACCGCGTACAGGCACTTGTCCGCTCCCATGTCGATGCAGTCGTCATCGATTCAGCGCATGGGCATTCCGCCAATATCTTCAAGGCACTCCGTATGATCAAGGATGCGTATCCTGATCTGCAGGTCATAGCCGGCAATGTGGCAACTGCCGAAGCTGTCAGAGATCTGGTTGAGGCCGGCGCCGACTGCGTAAAGGTCGGAATCGGACCCGGTTCCATCTGTACGACCCGCGTAGTGGCAGGTATCGGCGTTCCGCAGATTTCTGCCGTGATGAACTGTTACGAAGAGGCGAAGAAAACAGGTACGCCGATCATCGCGGACGGCGGCATCAAATATTCCGGCGATATTACCAAGGCCATTGCCGCCGGAGCGAATGTCTGCATGATGGGCAGTATGTTCGCGGGCTGCGATGAAGCGCCGGGCGAGTTTGAACTGTTCCAGGGCAGGAAATACAAAGTCTACCGCGGCATGGGCTCGATGGCAGCCATGCAGCAGGCGCACGGCAGTGCGGACCGGTACTTCCAGTCCGGCGCCAAGAAACTGGTACCGGAAGGTGTTGAAGGCCGCGTTGCCTACAAGGGACTGGTAGAGGATACGATCTTCCAGCTGATCGGCGGACTACGGTCCGGTATGGGCTATTGCGGCGCAAAGGATATTGAGACACTCAAGGCAACCGGGAAATTCATGAAGATTTCCGCTGCGTCCCTGAAGGAGTCTCACCCGCATGATATTCATATTACAAAAGAGGCGCCCAACTACAGCATAGAAGAATAACAGCCGCATGATGAAATGAACGTCCCCCTGCCGTGTCCGACCGGACAGGCAGGGGGTTTTTGCAGACAGGGAGAAAGGAGAGATCGGGTTGCGCAGAAGGAAAAAAGGGAAAATACATCTCGGGCAGACGCAGAGAATTCTTCTTGCCGCCGGCGCGGTCCTGCTGATCCTGATCCTGGTGCTGGCTGTCATCAGAACCCGGCGGCGGCCGCAGCCGCCGCCTCTTCAGGCGGAAAGTATTCGTCCGGAAGACAAAAATACATCTTCCGAATCCATGTCACCGGAAGAAGCGGCATACTGGGCAGGATGTCCTGAGCTGGACGTGCAGCTGCTGACGCCAAACGCGCATTCCCGTCCGCAGCTTCCCCTTGTCGAGATTAACGGCATCGTGATTCACTACACCGCCAATCCGGGTTCTACGGCGCAGGAGAACAGAGACTATTTTGAAAATCTGGGCAGCAGCGATGAAGACCTGTATGTCAGCAGTCATTTTGTGATCGGACTTGAGGGAGAGATCATCCAGTGCATTCCGAGCAGCGAAATGTCATACGCGTCGAATGACAGAAATACGGATACCCTGGCTATCGAATGCTGCCATCCGGACGAGTCCGGGGCGTTTACGCCCGCCACATACAGTGCCCTGGTGGAACTGACTGCCTGGCTGTGCAAGGCATTCGACCTGACGCCCGATGATGTGATCCGGCACTACGACATCACCGGGAAAGACTGCCCGAAATATTTTGTGGAACACGAGGATGCCTGGGAAAGGCTTAAGAGTGATATCACCGAGCAGTACATGTCACTGGTATGAGTTTGACGAAAGGGATTTGAACGTAGTAGAATAGAAACGGATATTTTGAAAAGAAAGGCTGGTGAACGCAATGAGCCCGGCAGACAGGGATGATGATATTTGGGGAACCGGTACGGAATCCCGCAATCCTTTTGAGACAGATGCACAGACAGACAACCGGACAGACAGCGTCCGGCAGAACGAAGCTGCCGGCAGCGCCCGGCAGAGTGAAGCCCGGGACAGGTCCCGCGTCAATATGAGCCAGGGATCCTGGGGCGACAGCGGCCGGGGTTCCGGAAGCGGCTGGCAGGACAGCGGCACCGGCGCATGGCAGGGCGGCGGTACGGCAGGGAACGGCTGGCAGAACGGCAGCGCGTATAACGGACCGCAGGGCGGCAATGCGTACGGAGGACAGACAGGACAGTACGGGGCAAACATGTCCGGCGGGTACGGACAGCAATATCCGCCCCGGAACAGACAGGGAGGGAGTACTGCGGGAAAGGTCCTTCTGGTAATCGGCATTATCGTGCGCACGCTGCTTGTACTGTTCAGTGTGGTATCGCTCATATTCGGAGGAATATGGTCTTACAGCTACAGCAATGACTATGACAATGACGCATATGAGTACAGCTGGTCCTATGATCCCGGATATGACTATGACTTCGGGGATGACAGCTATGCCTTCAGTGATACGGATCTGCAGACCGAGGAGGAACTGAAAGACGCCCTGGATGATTCCGAACTGGAGGATACTTCTGACGTTCTCAGTGATGAAGAAGCTGCTGAGATTACGGGATCTGCAGTGCTCGGGCTGAACACATCGACTGCAAAGCCGGCAACGCCCGGACAGTGGGTCAAGACGAAGAAGACCATCGACGGAGAGGCGTATGACGTCTATATCCGCATGACAGATATGGCGCAGATAGATCCTTCTGAGATTGACGAGTACAACAGCAGCCAGAACCGGATCCGCCTCATTCCGACGAGCAATGAAGACTTTGTGGATATGGCCTGCACGTATGAGATTTATTATCCGGAAGGGACGCCCGCAGACCGTCACCAGAAGGATTTCTTCAGTGACATTGTTTCGAAGCAGGGATCTTTTGAGATGAAGGACGGGACGGTTTACAGAGATGAGGAGCTGGATGACGTCTTCGACATTACCATAGATTCTCCCAGGTCCGTTACCAGAGAGGGAGAGCTCTTTACCGGCAGACTGACGTATGCCGTGACAAAGGACTGCAGCGAATACTACATCGTCTGGATGGACAGTGACGCCGGCGGGCGGGTCTATATCCGCTGCACATACGAACAGGGTGCGTGAAGCACCCTGTTTTTTGATATGTGAAGGACTCTGTTTTCAATTAACTCCGCTGCAGCCGGGAATATCCGTAGCTGTTCGCGATGGCGTCAACGGGAGTGCCTTCCCGGCACAGAGGACAATCCTCCTGACGGTAATAGCGGTAGTGCGGCAGGTCAGCAGGATGAAAAGCAGCCGCGACAGGTATTCCCGCAACTTCCTCCAGTGTGCTGAAAATGGCTGCGGCTCCGCTGATCTTTGCCTGATAGCAGCTGACACAGTCTGCGGCAGCCTTCAGCGTCAGGCCTGTCGTGACGGCGCCGACCAGGAGGAGCACATGCTTCCCGCGCAGCGCGAGCTCCAGGTTCTCCCGGAAGAGGATCTGTCCGCCGTTGATATACTCCGGCGCTACGACGTAGATGGTGCGGTGCGCATTGTAGGACAGGATACCGGATCTGGTCAGCTCTTCCGCAAGATATGTGCCGATGACGGTTGTGCCGTCCAGGCAGACGATCGTGTCGACCGGTGTGCTCACGGAGTATCGCATGGACAGCAGTGTCGCCACTCCGTGCGCCTCACTGCAGCGCGTCTTCATTGTTGTAAAGTCAAGAAAAGCGGTTGTGTGTGAATGGGATGTCACAAAATGTCCGTCAACTACCTTCAGCTGAACATTCTGGTTCAGCGGCGCCGGGATTTTTACATATTCCTTCATGGGCTTCCTCCTTCCTGTCATTACTGAATGCTTCTGCTTATACTATACCATAACAGGGGGAGAAAGCCCACCGGCGAATCGGAAAATACCGGATAAAAGCCTTTATTTATCTTTTTCGGCCAGGACCATCGCGCGGACCTTCAGCGGCAGTCCGAACAGAGTGATGAAGCCGCTGGCATCCTGATGGTCATACAGGTCTCCTGTGGTGAAAGAGGCCAGGGATTCATTGTACAGGCTGTACGGAGATGAGGTGCCGGCTTTGATGATATTGCCCTTGTAGAGTTTGAACCTGACTTCACCTGTGACATATTTCTGTGTGGATTCCACAAAAGCCTGGATGGCTTCCCGCAGAGGCGTGAACCACTTGCCTTCGTAGACGATCTGCGCGAACTGGCTGCCCAGCTTCTTCTTCATCTCCATCGTGTCGCGGTCCAGAATCAGCTCTTCGAGCTGGTCATGGGCTTCCATCAGGATGGTGCCGCCGGGTGTCTCATAGATACCGCGGGACTTCATGCCGACTACACGGTTTTCCACAATGTCCACGATACCGATGCCGTTTTCGCCGCCGAGCCGGTTCAGCTCCGCGATAATCTCCGAGACTTTCATTGCTTTTCCGTTCAATGTCTTCGGCACACCTGCCTCAAATGTCATGGTCACTTCCGTAACCTCGTCAGGTGCCTTCTGCGGTGTAACGCTCAGGACCAGCAGCTCGTCATAATTCGGCTCGCTGGCCGGATCCTCCAGCTCCAGTCCCTCGTGGCTGATGTGCCACAGGTTGCGGTCCCTGCTGTAGCCCTTGCCCATGGAGAAAGGCAGGTCGATTCCGTGATCACGGCAGTATTGCACTTCCTCTTCCCGGGAGTTCATCTTCCACACCTCCGGCATGCGCCAGGGCGCAATGATCTTCAGATCCGGAGCCAGCGCCTTGATGCCCAGCTCAAAGCGAATCTGGTCATTGCCCTTTCCGGTGGCGCCGTGGCAGATAGCTGTGGCATTCTCTTTGCGCGCGATCTCGACCAGCCGTTTGGCAATCGCCGGACGGGCCATGGAGGTGCCGAGCAGATACTTGTGCTCATAGACGGCACCGGCCTGTACGCACGGCATGATGAAATCATCACAGAATTCATCAGTAATGTTTTCTATATATAATTTCGCGGCGCCGGATGCCTTTGCGCGGTCCTCAAGGCCGTCCAGCTCCTCGCCCTGACCGCAGTCAATGCAGACACAGACGACATCGTAGCCGAAGTTCTCCTTCAGCCAGGGAATGATGGCGGTTGTATCCAGACCGCCGGAATAGGCCAGTATCACTTTTTCATTCATTATTAAGGAAACCTCCTGTTTTCAATTTAAAAATCTGCAAGTTACTATACATCATACCGGGCGGGAATGCAAGTACGAAAAGCAATGAATATAAGGAAAACTGCATAATGTATTTATTAAATGCATAAATATGCAATATTCAGTCTTTACAGAGCGCCTTTTCGGATGTATATTCAGTAGAGTATCGCAGAAAGGGCAGGGTATTTATATGGTACGAGCAGGAATTATCGGATCCACAGGCTATGCAGGAGCGGAACTGGTACGTCTGCTGACCGCCCATCCGGAGACGGAGATCGTCTGGTACGGGTCGCGCAGCTACATTGAACAGCCATTCGCAAAAATCTACGGCAACATGTTCCGCCTGGTCGGGGATGTCTGCCGCGACGACAATATGGAAGCACTCGCGGAGGAGGCAGATGTCATTTTCACGGCTACGCCGCAGGGACTCTGCGCTTCTCTGGTCACGGAAGATATTCTGCGGAAGGTAAAGATAGTTGATCTGTCAGCCGATTTCCGGCTGAAGGACGTGAAGGTCTATGAAAAATGGTACGGCCTGGAACACCGCGCGCCGCAGTATCTTCCGGAAGCGGTATACGGCCTGTGTGAGCTGAACCGCGAACAGATCCGCTCTGCGCGGATCGTAGCCAATCCCGGCTGTTATACGACATGTTCGATTCTCAGCGCGTGGCCGCTCATAAAAGAGGGGCTGATTGATCCGGATACGCTGATCATAGATGCCAAATCAGGAACCAGCGGCGCAGGCCGCGGCGCGAAGACCGCCAATCTGTTCTGCGAGGTCAACGAGAACATCAAAGCGTACGGCGTGGCGACGCACCGGCATACACCGGAGATCGAAGAGCAGCTCTCCGGGGCTGCGGGCAGAGAAGTGACCGTCAGCTTCACACCGCACCTGGTGCCGATGAACCGCGGCATACTTGTGACAGCCTATGCATCTCTTACAGACAAGGGAATCACAGAAGAACAGGTGCGGACCGCCTACGAAAAGTATTACGGAACAGAAACCTTTATCCGTCTTCTGGATCCGGGCGTCTGCGCCGAGACCCGGTGGGTGGAAGGCAGCAACTATGTCGACATCGGCTTCCGCGTCGACCCGCGGACCGGCCGCGTCATCATCATGGCGGCACTGGACAATCTGGTAAAAGGAGCTGCCGGACAGGCTGTGCAGAACATGAATCTGCTGTTCGGGCTGGACGAGGCAGAGGGATTGAGGATGCCGCCGCTGTTCCCGTAAGTCATGGCCGGACTGCAGCGGATAGTCTGAACTACAGCGTCGGAATGAGCCAGGCCGCACAATCCAGGCGCAGGTGCTTCGAGGTCCGCCGGTACTTGGCGAACCGCGGCAGCGGGAGTCTTAGTACCGCTGCGAGACCGAGGCAGCGAAAGCGTGCCTGCGTCAGATTCGTGCAGCCTGGATCATATATTCAGGTAAGAAAGGATATACAATATGAAGATAGGGAATCTGGGCGTGACGGCCCCGAAGGGATTTCAGGCGGCTTCGGGAGCCGCCGGCATTAAAAATAATGGTTCGCCGGATATGGCGCTTATCTTTTCTGAGGTCCCCTGCCGCGCGGCGGGCACTTTTACCACCAACATTGTGAAGGCCGCCCCGGTAAAATGGGACCAGCATATTGTCTATGATATCGGACAGGCGCAGGCAGTGGTCGTGAACAGCGGCATTGCCAACGCCTGTACGGGGGCGGAGGGCTATGACTGCTGCAGGAAAACCGCAGATGCCGCCGCCGCTGCTTTTGCAGTTCCGGCGGATCAGGTCCTTGTCGCGTCGACCGGCGTGATCGGGCGACAGATTCCGGTGGACAAGATCGTCGGCGGCATCAGCCTCCTGAAACCGCAGCTGGCGGATACGAGAGAAGCCGCCGCGGCTGCGGCCAGAGCGATCATGACGACAGATACCGTTCCCAAGGAGGTGTCTGTGTCCTTTGCGCTCGGCGGCGCAACTGTGACGATCGGCGGCATGTGCAAGGGATCAGGCATGATCCATCCGAATATGTGCACGATGCTGTCTTTCCTGACGACTGACGCCATGATCAGCCAGGCCATGCTGCAGGCCGCTCTTTCAGATGTTGTGCAGGATACTTACAACATGGTCTCCGTGGATGGCGATACTTCTACGAATGATACAGTCCTCCTTCTGGCAAACGGTCTGGCAGGCAACGCCGAGATCACAGAAAAGAACGGGGACTATGAGATATTCCGGAATGCCCTCTTTGCGCTGAACCGGGAACTCGCCAGAAAGATTGCCGGAGACGGTGAGGGGGCGACGGCCCTCTTTGAGGTGAAGATTATCGGGGCACAGAGCAAGGAACAGGCGGTGACGCTTGCAAAATCCGTCGTGTCATCTTCCCTGACCAAGGCGGCAATATACGGGCATGATGCCAACTGGGGGCGTATTCTCTGCGCGATGGGGTATTCCGGGGCGGAATTTGACCCGGAGAAGGTGGATCTGTACTTTGAGAGTGCAGCAGGACGCATACAGATCATCGCGGAAGGCGTTGACACCGGATACAGTGAGGAAGAGGCGACGCGGATTCTCTCTGAGCCGGAGGTGACCGCCATCGCAGACGTGCATATGGGCAGCGCCGAGGCCACGGCCTGGGGATGCGACCTGACACATGAGTATGTCAGCATCAACGCAGATTACCGGTCATAAAGCGGCCGCACAGAAATACAGGAGGCACAGGAAGCAGATGGTAAAACAGGAATATCTGCACAAGGCAGAGACACTGATAGAAGCGCTGCCGTATATCCAGCGTTTCAACCGCAAGATCATGGTTGTCAAATACGGCGGCAGCGCCATGATTGACGAGGAACTGAAAAAAAACGTCATCAAGGATGTCGTCCTTCTGAAGCTGGTAGGCTTCAAGCCGATCATCGTACACGGCGGCGGAAAAGAGATCTCCCGCTGGGTAGGCAAGGTGGGCATGGAGCCGCGGTTTGTCAGGGGTCTGCGCGTAACTGACGCTGAAACGATGGAAGTGGCCGAGATGGTCCTGAACAAGGTGAATAAGGAGCTGGTCAGCCTGGCACAGTCGCTGGGCGTAAAGGCCGTGGGCATCAGCGGCAAAGACGGCTGCCTGCTGCAGGTGGAACGGAAAACGGCTGACGGTGAGGACATCGGGTTTGTCGGCGAGATCCGGCACGTAGAGCCGAAAATACTGTACGATCTTCTGGAGAAGGATTTTCTGCCTATCGTGTGCCCCATCGGCATGGACGCGGATTTTCAGTCCTATAATGTCAATGCTGACGATGCCGCCAGCGCAATCGCAGAGGCCGTAGATGCTGAAAAGCTGGCTTTCCTGAGCGATATTGAAGGCGTCTATTACGATAAGGAGGATCCGGATTCCCTCATCTCGGAACTGACCGTGACAGAGGCAGAGCAGCTGATCAGAGAAGGACACGTCGGCGGAGGCATGATCCCGAAGCTGCAGAACTGCATTGATGCCATAGCAGAGGGCGTGAACAGGGTGCATATCCTGGACGGACGCATTCCGCACTGCCTGCTGCTGGAATTCTTTACGAATACGGGGATCGGAACAGCCATTCTGCGGGATGAGGCAGAAAAGTATTCGAGAAAGTGAAGTCAGGCAGCATACTGTTAATATTCGCACAGAAAGCAGGAAATTCATGAACACACAGGAATATATTGATCTCACGGAGGAGAACGTCCTCCATACCTACAACCGTTTCCCCGTCGTCTTTGCGCGCGGCGAAGGCGTCCGCCTGTACGACACAGACGGAAAGGAATACCTGGATTTTGCGGCCGGGATAGCTGTGTATGCACTCGGCTACGGCAATAAGGCATACAACGAAGCGCTGAAGGATCAGGTGGACAGGATCCTGCACACCTCCAACCTGTACTATAATGTCCCGTTAGCGGAGGCATCTGCCGCCCTGACCAGGGCATCCGGTATGTCAAAGGTGTTCTTTACAAACAGCGGGACAGAGGCTGTCGAAGGCGCGATCAAGGCGGCCCGCAAATATGCCTGGCTCAAAGACGGGAAAAATGATCATGAGATTATCGCCATGCAGCATTCATTTCACGGACGCAGCATGGGAGCCCTGTCCGTGACGGGGCACGAGTCCTATCAGACACCCTTCCGGCCGATGATCGGCGGTATCCGTTTCGCGGATTTCAATGATATAGACAGTGTCAGGGCACAGCTGAGCGACAGGACGTGCGCAATCATTCTCGAAACCGTGCAGGGAGAGGGCGGGATCTATCCGGCGGAAGCCGCGTTCCTGCAGGAAATCCGCTCCATCTGCGATGAGAGGGACATCCTGCTGATCCTGGATGAAATCCAGTGCGGCATGGGGCGGACAGGCGCAATGTTCGCCTTCCAGGACTATGGCATCACTCCGGATATCATGACGGCGGCGAAGGCGCTGGGCTGCGGTGTTCCGGTCGGCGCATTCCTGCTGAATGAGAAGACAGCTGCGCGCTCTCTGGTTCCGGGAGACCATGGCACCACGTACGGCGGCAATCCGCTTGCAGCCAGGGCGGTCGCGGAAGTACTGCGTCTGTATGAGGAACTGGACATTACCGGGCATGTGCGCGCCATTGCCCCATATCTGGAAAAACGTCTGGATGAGCTGACGGGAAGGCACGCCTGTATCACGGAACGCCGCGGAAAAGGGCTGATGCAGGGCCTGCAGCTGGATGCATCCTGCCGCGTGGGCGATATCTGCGCAAAGGCACTGAAAAACGGACTGGTCGTGATCAGCGCCGGCGAGAACGTACTCCGGCTGGTTCCCCCGCTGGTAATCACAGAATCCGATATCGATGAGATGACGGAAAAACTGGATCGTGTTTTCGGCGAAAGCTGATTATAGGCTTTTCCCGGCGAGATTATGAAAAAACAGTGAAAAGAATCTGAAACCGATTGACTTTTTCTGCCTGCTCGGGTACGATAGGCTTGTACTAAAGATGTCCGCCCGGCGGGCAGCAATTTCATACAAAAGCAGAGTAGGTAAGAGTGCGTTAAGTGCTTGCCGGCGGGATGTAAGTCGGCGGGACGAAGAACACGGTCCTTTGTTTGCGGTACTCTTAACCGAATCCCACTGCTACACATAAAGGTTTCTGCCTCCTTATGCGTAGCGTTCAAGGGCTACTGCGAGGGAGGTGTTTTTATGAAGAAGATAGCAGTTTTGTTTTCGGATTCCCTCAAGGAACTGAGAAAGACCAGGTCCCTGGCCGTGACGGCGATGCTGCTGGCAATCGCCGTGATACTCGGATTTCTGGCTGTACAGGTCACGGAATCCATCAAGATCAGTTTCGCGTTTCTGGTCGACGAACTGGTCGGCATGCTGTTCGGGCCGGCTGTCGGCGCTGTATTCGGGGCAGTCGATGATTTCCTGAAATACATTGTCAAGCCGACAGGCCCGTATTTCCCGGGATTCATGGTCAGTGAGATGCTGACAGCCATGATCTACGGACTGTTCCTGTACAAGCGGCCGATCCGTATTCAGAGAATCATCGCGGCGAACACCACCGTAACGGTATTTGTGAATATGCTTCTGAATACCCTCTGGCTGACAATGCTCTACGGAAATGCGTTTGCCGTTATCTTTCCGGCCCGCGTCGTGAAGGAGCTGATCCTCCTGCCCATCAACATCATTATGTTCTATGTCCTGGTCCGCATGCTTGACAGAGCCAGGGTTTTCAGGACGATTCAAAGCCAGTAAAAGCATACAGACCGTCAGCAGACCGGCAAAGGGAGAACAAAGGCAGACTCCCGGCCGGTCTTTTTTCTTTACATTTTACTTGTATTTGTTTGACGGATTCGTTACAATAATATTGTGCGCAGCAAGGGGTCCTGCCGGTTTTCATGGCAGGAGGTAATGCGGATTGAAGAGAATAAACAGACCAGGCGGGGCTGCGGCAGCGCTTCTTCTGGCCTTGATTTTGGCGGGCTGCACTTCAGAAAGGCCCTCCGTGGTCTACGAGACAGGAAGCAGTTCTGTGTCTGCGCGCGCAGAGTCCCATACAGGCGCGCCGGCGATGGAACATTTTTCTTCTGAAGGGGAAACGGCGCCCCTGGTCAGCCGCGGAGCAGACCCTGCGTCACAGGATGTGCCGGGGCCGTCAGCAGAGGAGTCTGTCTGTGTGCATGTGTGCGGCGAGGTCCGGACACCGGGCGTATATGAACTCCCTGCCGGAAGCCGCGTCTGGCAGGCGCTGGAGGCGGCAGGCGGAATCACGGAATACGCTGACGACAGGGCGCTGAATCAGGCGGCACTGCTCTCTGACGGGTGTCAGGTTTATGTGTGGTCTCAGGCGGAGACATCTGCCTTACGGGAGTCCGGACAGCTGCCGTTCAGTGCCGGCGGAGACGGTCCTGCTGCGGAAGCTGCCGCTGAACGGGTCAATCTGAATACGGCAGATCGCGAAAAACTGATGACACTCCCGGGCATCGGCGAAGCAAGGGCAGAGGCGATCCTGCAGTACCGGGAGCAGAACGGAGGCTTTTCCGCCCCGGAAGAGCTGATGAATATTGACGGAATCGGAGAGAAGAGCTTTCAGAAGCTGCGGGAGCTCATAACAGTATAAACGCTTACAGAGGATTGGAAGATGGCGAGAAAAGTTCTGGTTGTTGATGATGAGAAGCTGATTGTAAAGGGCATACGTTTTTCACTGGAACAGGACGGATATGAGGTGTCCTGCGCCTATGACGGCGAAGAAGCAATGGCCATGGTGCGGGAAAATGAATATGACATCATACTGCTGGACATCATGCTTCCGAAGATGGACGGCCTGGAGGTATGCCAGCAGATCAGGGAGTTTTCCAATGTGCCGATCATCATGCTGACGGCCAAGGGAGAGGATATGGATAAGATCATGGGCCTGGAATACGGTGCCGATGATTATATCACGAAGCCGTTCAACATTCTCGAGGTCAAGGCCAGAATCAAAGCCATCATCCGCCGGGCAAGGAAGCAGGAGCAGCCGGAGGAGCAGTCGCGGATCATGGAGGTCGCCGACCTGCGCATGGACTGCGACAGCCGCCGTGTATTCATCTCCGGGAAGGAAGTCAATCTCACGGCGAAGGAGTTCGATGTGCTGCAGCTGCTGGTTTTCAACCCGAACAAGGTATACAGCAGGGAGAATCTGCTGAATATTGTCTGGGGGTATGAGTATCCCGGCGATGTGAGGACCGTAGACGTGCATATCCGCCGGCTGCGCGAGAAGATCGAAGAAAATCCCAGCGAACCCAGGTTCGTCCACACGAAGTGGGGTGTGGGTTATTATTTCCAGGCATAAAATGTACTGCGGCGGGAAACGGACAAAAATAAAAAAAATATAAAAAAGGGCTTGCTTTTTGTCAGGCTATCACATATAATACACTCGTTGCAGCGAAAAGCCGCACAGCATCATACGGATGCGCCCTTAGCTCAGTTGGTAGAGCAGTAGACTCTTAATCTATTTGTCCAGGGTTCGAGTCCCTGAGGGCGCACGAAGCACTGTTTTTGGTACCAGATTGGTTGCCGGGGACGGTGCTTTTTTCATGCATTCCGCGCGGGAGTCCTCATTTGAAACAACAATGCGTTGTACACCTCCGTTTATCAAAGAAAAAACAACAAATGACGCGATTGACCCAGCCGCACTGCCGTGCTAAACTGTAAAAAACCGGTGAAGAAGAAAGAGTAACACAGCCTCTTGTCTTTCAGAGAGCTGCCGATGGTGGAACGGCGGCAGGCAATACTGCGTGAATGGGCTTCTGAGGGCGAGCTGAATGCAATAGTAGGCGAGACGGAGAGGGATCTTCGTTAACAACATCCGGCATATAAACGCTGTCGGGCAGGCTGCCGGCAGACCGCTGTATGCATTGAGTGGGCGCGCTGCGTCAAGTATGGGTGGCACCGCAGGAGAGAATCTGATAGTACGGAGACTCCTGTCCCTACAGTAACTGTTGTGGGACAGGGGTCTTTCTTTGTGTATCCCTGACCGGAAATGTATCTGGAAATCCGGCAGAAGAGCCGGAGAGAGGAGCAGACATGAGTGATTACAAGGTACCCTATAAGATTTACCTGGACGAGAGCGAGATTCCGGACAAATGGTACAACGTGCGCGCGGATATGAAAACCAAGCCGGCACCGCTGCTGAACCCGGGAACCCTGCAGCCGCTGACTTTCGAGGAAATGCAGCCGATTTTCTGCGATGAGCTCATCCGCCAGGAACTTGACAACGACACGGCTTTCGTCCCGATTCCGAAACCGATCCATGATTTCTACAAGATGTACCGTCCTTCGCCGCTGACCCACGCGGAATTCCTGGAGAAAGCGCTGGATACGCCCGCGCATATTTTCTACAAGTTTGAAGGCAACAACACCTCCGGCAGCCACAAGCTCAATTCCGCCATTGCGCAGG
>CAMODP010000019.1 GCA_946611445.1 uncultured Eubacterium sp. | reverse complement strand
CGGCTTCACGATCCTGGCCGTTGCGGAAGGCGCCATTCCGAAGGAAGTGGCGGCGCTTTCCAAGAAGGAGATGAAAAAAGAGCTGGCGGATATCGCGAAAAAATATCCGTCCATATCCTATAAGATTGCGGCGGATATCCAGAAGAAAACCGGCGTGGAGATCCGCGTCACGGTACCGGGCCACATGCAGCGCGGCGGAAGCCCCTGCCCCTATGACCGTGTCCTCTCCACCCGTCTCGGATCGGGTGCCGCAAAGGCGATCCTGGAGGAGCAGTACGGCATAATGATCGGCATCGTCAACGGAAAGGTCAAGAAGATCCCGCTCGGCGAGGTTGCCGGCAGACTGAAAGTGGTAGAACCCGGCTGTCAGGAGATCAAGGACGCGAAGCGTATCGGAATATCCTTCGGCGACTGACAGGAAGGAGATAAGAGGAGCGGAAAATGGGCTATCAGGCTCTGTACCGGAAATTCCGGCCCAGGACATTTGAGGAGGTCCGGGGACAGGACCACATCGTCAGCACGCTTAGGAATCAGCTGCGGACAGGCCGGATCGGACACGCCTACCTGTTCAGCGGCACGCGTGGAACCGGAAAAACATCCATTGCGAAAATACTGGCCAGGTCTGTCAACTGCGAGAATCCCGCAGACGGCAGTCCCTGCAACGAGTGCCCGGCATGCCGGGCAATTCTCTCCGGCACATCAACGAATGTCATCGAGATCGATGCCGCCTCCAACAATGGCGTGGACAATATCCGGGAGATCCGGGAAGAAGTGGCGTACCGGCCGACAGAGGGAAGATATAAGGTGTACATTATTGATGAGGTGCACATGCTTTCCACCGGCGCGTTCAACGCGCTTCTGAAGACCCTCGAGGAACCGCCGGAATATGTCATTTTCATCCTGGCGACGACCGAGGCGAACCGGATTCCGGTGACGATCCTGTCCCGGTGCCAGCGGTACAATTTTCACAGAATCACTGCGGATACGATCGCAGAGAGGCTCAGGGAGCTGGCCGCCGGAGAAGAAGTGCAGGCCGAGGACCGGGCGCTGCAGTATATCGCCAGGGCTGCCGACGGATCCATGCGGGATGCCCTGAGTCTTCTGGATCAGTGTATCGCGTTTTACCTGGGAGAAGAACTGACCTACGACCGTGTTCTGGATGTGCTGGGCACGGTTGACACGGACCGGTTCAGCGGACTCCTCAGAAGCGTCGCCGCCGGCGACGCGGCCGGGAGTATCCGCCTCCTGCAGGACTGTGTCCGCGAAGGCAGGGAAATGGGACAGTTTGTCAGTGACTTTACCTGGTACCTGCGGAATCTGATGCTGCTGCAGTCATCTTCCGATCTGGAAGATGTTCTGGATGTATCCACAGACAATCTTGTACGGCTCAGGGAAGAAGCGCAGATGGTCAGCAGGGATGCGCTGATGCGGTACATCCGTATCTTTTCAGAGCTTTCCGGACAGATTCGCTTCGCGGCACAGAAGCAGATTCTGGTTGAGACGGCGCTGATCCGTCTCTGCAGACCGCAGATGGATACAGACCTGACAGGTCTCCTGGAGAGAGTACGGGTGCTGGAGGAGGCGGTGAGCCGCGGGCTGCCAGTCCGGAGCGGACAGCCGCAGGCAGGACAGGATCCGCTGCAGAAGGACCCGCAGCGGGATGATCCGGGAAAGACAGAATCTCCTGCCGCGCGCGCGGCAGCGCCGGAGGACCTGCGGAAAATCATGCAGGAGTGGGGAAAGATCATCGGGATGGCGGGCATGCCGCTCCGGGAATACCTGAAGCGGGCAAGACCGCGGTATGACGCACAGACCGGCTCCCCGAGACTTTATCTGGAAGTCAGAAATGATGTGGACCTGGATTTCTTCAGGAAGGGGCGGGACAGCCAGAATCCGGGCAGCATTGATGAACTTGCGGAACTGAGAGAGATTATTCGCAAGGCGGCAGGCTGCGAGACAGATATAGCGGTGGTGTCGGCGGCCGACCGTGAGGCGGTGCGCGGCCTGAGTGACCTGTCGCTGGATGATCTGCTGCAGGACCGCATCGCAATACCCGTGGAGGAATACAGGGAAGATTGACAGGAGGACAGTTATGGCCAAGAGAGGCGGCTTTCCGGGCGGCATGCCCGGAAATATGAACAATCTGCTGAAACAGGCGCAGCGTATGCAGAGGCAGATGGAGGAACAGCAGAAAGCGCTGGAAGAAAAGGAATTCTCGGCAACTGCCGGAGGCGGCGCCGTTGAAGTAAAGATGACCGGGAAACGGGAAATCACGGCGGTTGTCCTGCAGCCGGAGGTTGTGGATCCGGATGACATTGAAATGCTGCAGGACCTGATCATTGCGGCGGCTAATGAAGCGCTCCGGAAGGTGGATGAGGAGACGGCGGCCAATATGAACCGCATGACGGGCGGAATGGGCGGCCTGGGAGGTCTGCCGTTCTGATGGAGTATTACAGCAGTCACATCAGCAGACTGATTGAACAGCTGGGCAGGCTTCCGGGCATCGGACCGAAGTCTGCCCAGCGGCTGGCTTTTCATATTATTTCTCTTCCCGCCGACCAGGTGCGGGAGCTGTCCGGCGCGATCCTGGACGCCAAGCTGAACGTACGGTACTGCAGCATCTGCGGAACGCTGACAGATCAGGAGATCTGTCCGATCTGCGCAGATCCGACCCGTAATCACAGGCAGATCATGGTTGTGGAAAACCCGAGAGACCTGACGGCTTATGAGAAGACACAGCGTTACGAAGGGGTATACCATGTCCTTCACGGCGCCATCTCGCCCATGCTCGGCATCGGACCGGATGATATTAAATTGAAGGAACTCATGCAGCGGCTGCAGGGAGATGTGGATGAAGTGATCATAGCCACCAATTCCAGCCTCGAAGGCGAGACGACTGCCATGTATATCAGCAAACTGATCAAACCGGTCGGGATACGTGTGACCAGAATTGCCAGCGGCGTTCCTGTGGGCGGCGATCTGGAGTATATTGACGAAGTGACGCTTCTGCGGGCTCTGGAAGGACGCGTGGAACTGTGAACCCTGCCGTGTCGGCTAATCATCAGATATGATCGAAAATATTGAAAACTATTTAAACAAAAAAGGAAGAACCGGAAAGCCTCCTGACAGGGAACGCACGGATATCCCCTGGGATGATGTGTTTCCGGATGATCCGGAAGACGGGGAAGATGCGGACACCGGTACAGCCGGTACTCCTTCCGGCGGATCTCAGGAGAGGGATTTTCCGGATCCTCCGGGCGGAGAAGATATTCCGGAGGAGCCGGAAGATGATGAGGAACCGGAAGGTGATGAGGAGCCGGAAGACGGGGAAGAACTTTTCTCTGATGAAGACGATATCCTGTTCGAAGAGGAAGGCCCGCGCTTCCGGAGACGGTTCCGTCTGGGGGGACTCTCCCTGCAGGCGCTTTCGGCGATGATCATAGCCGTTGCTGTTCTGACGGCAGCTCTGTTCGCGATCCTGATCAACCGCAACTGGTTTTACAACCGGTATGAGGTGGTCTTTACCAGGACGCAGGAGGATGCGGTTTCTTATTCCTACTGTAATATTGACGGCAGCATACTGCGGTACGGGACAGACGGCGCGACCCTGTATGACCAGGAAGGCGAGACGATCTGGGACGTGGCCTATGCCATGGAAGAACCGTCTGTCGTCTCCCGGGGAGACGTCATGGCGATCTATGACGCGGGCGGTACCGGCGTCGTCATCTGCGACAGGACCGGCCAGATCGGCGCTGTCACGACGAAGCATCCCGTTCTGCGCGCGGACATAGCCAGACAGGGAACCGTCGCTACCATCCAGGAAGACCGGCAGAACGTCTGGATCGAGTATTACAGCAAAGAAGGAGATACCATCGCCGAGATAAAAACCTCAATCGAGGATCCGGGCTATCCGATGGATCTGGCCGTCTCGCCTGACGGGATGCTCCTGGCTGTGGCGTATACCAGCTTCTCAGAAGGGGCACAGACGGGAACAATCCGGTTTTACAGCTTTGGCAGTTACGGCCAGAACCAGATGGACAACCGGGTGGCCGCGTTTGATTACGCGGACCGCGTCATTCCGGAGGTCTGCAGCCTCGGCGACCAGGGATTCGCCGCTTTTCGGGACAACGGCTTTTCCCTGTACAGCGGGGGCGGCATACCGGAACAGCGTGCGGATGTCGTGATTGACGGGCGGATCCAGGCGGTCTTTTACGATGAGAATCATATCGGGCTTCTCACAGAAGACCCGGAAGACGGACTCGTTCACATGAAAATATTCGATGTCCGGGGGCATGAGATCACGGACAAGGTGATCGCCGCGAATTATCAGAAGATAGAGCTGTTCGGCGACGAGGTGAATTTTTACAACGGCGCGGGGCTTCAGGTCTACACGCTGGCGGGAACGGAAAAGTTCAGCGGAGAGTACGGAGAGCCCGCACAGGCTTTTTTTGCCGTCGGAAAATACAGGTATGTGGCCGTCACGGAGAACAGCATTGACCTGATCAGGCTGAAATAAATACGTTTCTTGCGTTTTAAAAGTCTTTATGATATACTGTCTTGACGCGTGAGTACATGCGGTATAAGTCAGAGAATAATCTACGGAGGAAGAAGACGAAAAATGAGTGTCCAGATTGAAAACTTGGAGAAGAGCATGGCAAAGCTGACGGTTGAAGTGGCCGCAGATGTTTTTGAGAAGGCTTTGCAGCGTGCATATATGCGGCAGAAGAAAAACATCACTGTTCCGGGATTCAGGAAGGGCAAGGTCCCGAGAGCCATCATCGAGAAGATGTACGGCGCAGGAATTTTTTATGAAGATGCCGCAAATGAGCTTCTTCCCTCCGCGTATGAGGATGCCAGCAAAGAGAGCGGACTGGAGATCACATCCCGTCCGGAGATCGATGTGACGCAGATTGAGAAGGGCAAGCCGTTTGTCTTTACTGCGACTGTAGCCGTGAAGCCGGAGGTTGAGCTGGGCCAGTACAAGGGCGTAGAGGTCGTTCCGGCGGACAGGACAGTCACCGATGAAGAGGTAGAGGCTGAGCTGAAGAAAGAGCAGGAGAAAAACAGCCGTCAGGTGACCGTGGAGGACCGCGGCGCCGAGATGGGTGACACCGTCACGCTTGACTATGAGGGAAAGGTAGACGGAGAGGTGTTTGAAGGCGGCTCCGCCCAGAATTTTGACCTGAAGCTCGGATCACACTCTTTCATTCCGGGATTTGAAGAGGGACTGGTCGGCGTGCGCGCCGGTGAGACCAGAGATGTCGACGTCACCTTCCCGGAGGAGTACCACGCAGAGAACCTGAAAGGGAAACCGGCTGTATTTTCCTGCACGGTGCACAAGGTATCCGCCACAGAGCTTCCGGAGCTGGATGATGATTTCGCGCAGGATGTATCAGAGTTTGATACCCTGGAAGAATACAGGGCTGACGTGAGAAAGAAACTCGAGGAGAAGAAGGCCGAGCAGGCCCGTCAGCAGATCCGCGATGCCGCGCTCACAAAGGCTGCCGAGAACGCGACCATGGAGATTCCGGAAGCCATGATCGATACCTATGCGGAGAACATGGTGGAGAATTATGCCAGACGGATTGAGGCGCAGGGCATGAGCTTTGATCAGTATCTGCAGATGTTCGGATCTACCGCCGAGTCTATGAAGGAACAGCTCAGGCCGCAGGCAGTGCTGCAGATCCGCAGTGAGCTGGTTCTGGAGAAGGTGGCGGAAGCTGAGAATATTGAGGTCACTGAAGAGGAAGTTGACGCTGAGATCGCTGAGATGGCAAAGGCGTACGGTCTGGAAGCCGACCGCATGAAGGAGCTGGTCAGCGAGGAAGAGAAGAAGAATATTCGCAGAGACCTGGCCAACCGCAAGGCACTGGACAGCATTGCCGATGCCGCTGTTGAGACCGAGGCGGCAGCAGAAAAAGACGCAGACGCCGGGGACGGCGCGGAGGAATAATCGATGCCCCTGATTCCATACGTAATAGAACAGACCGGCCGCGGAGAGAGAAGCTATGATATTTATTCGCGGCTTCTCAAGGACAGGATCATTTTCCTGGGCGAAGAAGTGACGGACGTCACGGCAGATCTTGTGGTTGCCCAGCTTCTTTTCCTGGAGTCTGAGGATCCGTCGAAAGATATCCATCTGTATATCAACAGCCCGGGCGGGTCTGTATTTGCCGGTATGGCCATATACGACACCATGCAGTACATCAAGTGCGATGTCTCCACGATCTGCGTGGGACTGGCCGCCAGCATGGGAGCGTTCCTCCTGGCAGGCGGCGCAAAGGGAAAACGCCTGGCACTTCCCAATGCGGAGATCATGATTCACCAGCCGTCAGGCGGCGCGCACGGACAGGCCACAGAGATTGAAATCGCCGCGCAGCAGATCCTCCGGACCAAGCAGAGGCTGAATACCCTGCTTGCGGAAAATACCGGTCAGCCTTATGAAAAGGTGGCGCAGGATACAGAGCGGGACTACTATATGACGGCGGAAGAAGCGCTCGATTATGGTCTGATCGATACCGTGATCAGAAATCGCTGAGAAAAAAAGGGTGTTTCAGGGGATGCCTCTGCGATGCCCTTTTTACACATACGGGAAAGGAATAAGCGAAAGATCCATGGCAGGGAGAAGCGAAAACAAAATAAAATGCTCATTTTGCGGACGGACGGAGGAGCAGGTCAGAAAGCTGATCGCTGGACCGGACGGTGCATATATCTGTGACGAATGCATACAGATCTGCGCGGAGATACTGGATGAGGAATTCCATGATCTGACCGCCCAGGATCTGAACGGTGAGCTCAACCTGATGAAGCCGGTAGAGATACGTCACTTTCTGGATGACTATGTGATCGGCCAGGAAGAGGCAAAGAAGGTTCTCGCGGTTGCCGTATACAATCACTATAAGCGGATTATGGCATCGGACACCTCGGATGTGGAGCTGCAGAAGAGCAACATCCTGATGCTGGGACCCACGGGCTCCGGCAAGACGCTTCTGGCGCAGACGCTTGCCCGCATGCTCAATGTCCCCTTTGCCATTGCGGATGCCACTACCCTGACGGAAGCCGGATATGTGGGCGAGGATGTGGAGAATATCCTTCTCAAGCTGATTCAGGCTGCCGACTATGATATAGACCGGGCGGAGCACGGCATCATTTATATAGATGAAATAGACAAGATTACCCGGAAGTCAGAGAATCCCTCGATAACCAGGGATGTCTCCGGAGAAGGCGTACAGCAGGCACTGCTGAAGATGCTGGAGGGAACCGTGGCGAGTGTTCCCCCGCAGGGAGGACGGAAACACCCGCATCAGGAATTCCTGCAGATTGACACGACAAATATCCTGTTTATCTGCGGCGGCGCCTTCGAGGGACTGGAGAAAATCATCGAGACACGTCAGGATACAAAGGGGATCGGCTTTGACGCGGATCTGGGCATACGCAGACGTGAGGACATCGGACAGGTCCTCAGAGAAGTACTGCCCGAGGACCTGGTCAAGTTCGGTCTGATCCCGGAATTTGTAGGCCGCGTGCCGATCGTTGTCACGCTCGACGGGCTGAACGCAGAGGCGCTGGTACGCATACTGAAGGAGCCCAAGAACTCGCTGGTGAGACAGTATGCCCGGATGCTGGAGCTTGACGGCGTCGAGGTCTCCTTTGACGAAGACGCGCTGATGGCCATGGCGGAGGAAGCCATGAAACGCAAGACCGGGGCCAGGGGACTTCGCGCCATCATGGAACGAACCATGATGGATGTCATGTATGAAGTGCCGTCAGACGATACGATTCATGCCTGCCGGGTCACAAAGGAAGCGGTAGACGGAACCGGAGAGGTTGAGGTGACGCGCGGAGAGCCCAAACAGGTGCCGAGACGGAATATGAAGGCACGGCGGCGGCGCAGCACGGCTCCCAATATGCCGGCCTGAAAAGGAGTACTGAATGAATGAACCTTTGCATGCCCTGCCGACTGTACCATTGCGGGGCCTCGCCATTCTTCCGGGCATGGTGATTCACATTGACGTCACAAGGGAAAAATCCCTGCGCGCCGTGGAAGAGGCAATGATGAAGGATGAGAAGGTGCTGCTCGTAACGCAGCGCAGCGCATCCGTACAGGAGCCGACCCTTGATGATCTGTACAGGGTCGGCTGCCTTTCCCGTATCAAGCAGGTCGTCCGGCTCCCGCAGGGACATCTGCGCATTCTGGCTGAGGGACTGGAGCGGGCGGAACTGCTGGATTTCGAGACGACAGAGGGGATTCTGCGCTCTGAGGCGGCTCTTTTTTCATTCCGCGACCTGAATGACCAGGAACCCAACGCGCGCGAGGCCATGCTGGAGAATCTGCGGGAGCTGTTTCAGAATTATGCCCGGCAGAGCCAGAAGATTACCGGGGAACTGCTGATGCAGATTCTGGAGAGCAGAGACCTGCAGAGACTTGTCGACCAGATCTGCATGCACCTGCCGATCCCCGCGGACAGGCAGCAGCTGCTGCTGGAAGCCGCTGATCCGTTTGAGCGGTATGATGTGCTCTGCCTCATGCTTGCAAATGAAGTGGAAATCCTGAAGATCCGCGCCCAGCTGCAGAAGGATGTGCGGGAGCGCATCGACAAAAATCAGAGAGAGTATATTCTGCGGGAGCAGCTGAAACTGATCCGTGAGGAACTCGGAGAGGACAATCTCCAGTCGGAGATCCGGAAATTCCGTGAGATGACGGAGGCGCTGAAGGCTTCCCGCGAAGTGAAGGAAAAGCTGCGCGAAGAGATCCGCAGGCTGGAGAATGTCGTGGGCAATCCCTCTGAGAGCAGCGTCATCCGGGGCTATATCGAGACGCTTCTGGGTCTGCCATGGGATAAGATGGCCAGAGACAACCGCGATCTGCGGAAGGCCCGGCAGATACTGGAAGCCGATCATTACGGCCTGGAAAAGGTAAAAGAAAGGATTCTCGAATATCTGGCTGTGAGACAGACGACGCGGAAGGCTGACGCCCCGATCCTCTGCCTTGTCGGTCCGCCCGGAACGGGAAAGACCTCTATAGCCAAATCGGTTGCAGGAGCTCTGAATAAGACGTTCGTGCGCGTGAGCCTCGGCGGCGTGCGCGACGAGGCGGAGATCCGCGGCCACAGAAGAACATATATCGGCGCCATGCCCGGCAGGATCGCGCAGGGACTTCACCAGGCAAAGGTGAAGAATCCGCTGATGCTGCTGGACGAGATCGACAAGACCAGCAGCGATTATAAGGGGGATATTGCATCTGCCCTTCTGGAGGTGCTGGATCCTGAGGAAAACCATGCTTTCTCGGATCACTATGTGGAGATCCCGATTGACCTGTCGGAAGTCCTTTTCATAGCGACGGCAAATGACGTGCAGACGATTCCGCGTCCGCTGCTGGACAGGATGGAACTGATCGAGATCAGCAGCTACACGGAAAATGAAAAGGAGCATATCGCGAAAGAGCACCTGATTCCGAAGCAGATCCGCGCAAACGGCCTGAAAAAGGGACAGCTGATCATTGAAGATGATGTGCTTTCGGCCATTATCAGCCGCTATACCAAGGAGGCAGGCGTGCGCTCCCTGGAGAGACAGATCGGTCAGATCTGCCGCAAGAGCGTCCTGCAGATCCAGGAAGAGGGCATCGGTACAGTCACGGTTACGCCGGAAAATCTGGAAAAATATCTCGGAAGAGAAAAGTTCCGTGTGAATCCTGCCAATGCAAAGCCTGAAATCGGTATCGTCCGGGGTCTTGCCTGGACCAGCGTCGGCGGCGATACACTGGAGATAGAGGTGAATGTCATGCCCGGCAAGGGCGAATTCCTGCTGACGGGACAGCTGGGAGATGTCATGAAGGAATCTGCCCGTACCGGCATCAGCTTTATCCGTTCAGTTGCTGACACGTGGCACATTCCGGAGGCTTTTTTCAGCACACATGACATTCACATCCACATTCCGGAAGGCGCTGTGCCGAAAGACGGCCCTTCTGCAGGCATTACCATGGCCACCGCCATGCTTTCCGCCGCCACAGAGATACCCGTGCGGGCTGATGTGGCTATGACAGGAGAGATAACCCTGCGGGGACGCGTGCTGCCCATCGGCGGTCTGAAGGAGAAGCTGCTGGCCGCCGGAAAGGCGGGCATCACTACCGTGCTGGTGCCTGAGAAAAACCGCCCCGATGTGGAGGAGATGGACAGTGAGATTACGGAAGGACTCTCCATTCTCTACATGGAAACGATGGAAGATGTGCTCCGGGAAGCCCTGGTGACCGGTCAGGCGGGAGGAACAGAGGACTGATGAAGATACGCAGTGCTTCACTGGAAACCGTGTGCGGCATAACCAGTCCGCTCCCCGAGACAGACTGTCCTGAGGTTGCCTTTGCCGGCAGGTCCAATGTCGGGAAGTCCTCCCTGATTAATGCGCTGATGAACCGTAAAAATCTGGCCAGGACCAGTTCCCAGCCGGGGAAAACGAGGACTGTCAATTTTTATCATGTAGATGCGCTCACTCCCGCGGGGGATGAGACACAGGAAAAACCGCTGCAGGTTTATCTGGTTGATCTTCCGGGATACGGGTACGCACAGGTATCACTGGAAGTGAAGGCTGCCTGGGGCCGTATGATTGAGCGCTACCTGCAGAAGTCTGAAAACCTGCGCATGGTTTTTCTGCTGGTGGATATCCGTCACGCGCCGTCCGAAAACGACCGCGTCATGTACAGATGGATACTGGACGCCGGATGGAAGCCGGTCGTTCTGGCAACCAAGCTGGATAAACTGAAACGAAGCCAGGTTCAGAAGCAGCTCCGGGTGATCCGTGAAGGACTGGAGATGGAGAAGGGAGGCGTGATCATTCCGTTTTCCGCGGAGACAAAGGATGGCCGTGAGAGAATATGGGAGATGATCACACAGGTAATATGAGCATCATCCGCGCCGAGAAGCTGGGCTATGATTATACGCAGTATGATGACGAATCCGGGCAGCCTTCTGAGGTGACGCATGCCCTGCGGGACGTGGATCTCCGTGTGGAACAGGGACAGTTTATTGCCATTCTCGGTCATAACGGGAGCGGAAAATCCACACTGGCCCGGCATATAAACGCATTGCTGGCTCCTTCGTCCGGAACGCTCTGGGTAGACGGGATGGACACCAGAAATCAGGATGATCTCTGGAAAATCCGGCAGACAGCCGGTATGGTATTCCAGAATCCCGACAATCAGATTGTCGCTTCTGTCGTGGAAGAGGACGTGGGATTCGGTCCGGAGAATATCGGTGTCCCGACGGAAGAGATCTGGAAACGGGTGGAGGAGAGCCTGGAGAAAACCGGGATGACGGCATACCGGAAGCATTCTCCCAACCGTTTGTCCGGAGGGCAGAAGCAGAGGGTTGCCATTGCCGGCGTCATGGCCATGAAGCCCAGGTGCATTGTGCTGGATGAACCGACCGCCATGCTGGACCCGAACGGGAGAAAGGATGTCATACAGGCTGTCCGGGACCTGAACAGGGAAGAAGGCGTCACCGTTATCCTGATCACGCATTATATGGAAGAAGTCGTCTTCGCTGACCGTGTATTCGTCATGGACGTGGGGCGGATCGTCATGGAAGGAACACCCCGTGAGATCTTTTCCAGAGTAGAAGATCTCAGAGAACTGCGGCTTGACGTGCCGCAGGTGACGCTGCTGGCCCATGAACTGCGGATGGCAGGCCTTCCGGTGCGGGAAGGGATACTGACGGTAGACGAGCTGGTGGAAGAATTATGTCAGTAAAGATCGAACAGGTTTCGTATGTATACAGTCCGGGAACCGCGTATGAAAAGCAGGCGCTCCGGAACGTGTCGCTGGAGATCCCCGACGGACAGTTTGTCGGGATCATCGGCCACACAGGCAGCGGAAAATCGACCCTGATCCAGCATTTTAACGGGCTGATGAAACCGACCTCCGGAAGAATACTGTACAACGGGGAGGATATCTGGGCTGAGGGGTATGACCTGCGCAGCCTCCGGTTTCATGTAGGCCTTGTTTTCCAGTACCCGGAATATCAGCTTTTTGAAGAGGATGTCCTGAAGGATGTATGCTTCGGCCCGAAAAACCAGGGGCTGCCGGCTGCGGAATGCGAGGAGAGAGCCGTCTATGCGCTGCGCCAGGTCGGCATCGCCGAGCCGTTGTTCCACAAATCCCCGTTTGACCTCTCCGGCGGCCAGAAAAGGAGGGTTGCCATTGCCGGCGTGCTGGCGATGAACCCGGAGATGCTGGTACTGGATGAGCCGACGGCAGGACTGGATCCGCGCGGAAGAGACGAGATCCTGGACCAGGTCAGACTGCTGCAGGAAACCAGAGGCATTACTGTCGCCCTGGTCTCGCACAGCATGGAGGATATGGCCAGCTATGTGGAACGTCTGATCGTGATGAACCTGGGAGAAAAAGTATATGACGGCACGCCGCGGGAGGTTTTTTCTCATGTGCGGGAGCTTGAAGAAATGGGTCTGGCCGCGCCGCAGGTTACTTATATTATGCACGCGCTGGCCGCGCGCGGCCTGCAGGTAGATCTGCAGGCGTCTACAGTGAATGAGGCCAGGGATTCCATTCTGCGGGCGGCAGGCGTCCGCGGCAGGAGTACCGGCCCCGCCGAAGCAGTTCTTTCTTCAGGACAGCAGAACGCACGGGAGAGCAGGTTCCAATGATTCGAGACATAACCATCGGACAATACTATCCGGCAGATTCTTTGCTTCACCGGCTGGATCCGCGGGTGAAGCTGCTGGGAACGATGGTATACATCGTGTCCCTGTTTCTGTTCCGGTCATGGGGCTACATACTGGGGACGGTGTTCCTGGCGGCGCTGATTCTTGCGTCAAAGGTTCCCTTTTCCTATATGGTGCGCGGGCTGAAGGCCATCGTCATACTGCTTGTGTTCACGATGGCGCTGAATACGCTCCTGACGCCGGGTACGGTCCTCTGGCAGTGGAGATTCATCCGCGTGACGGAAGAAGGACTGATTATGGCAGCCAGGATGGGTATACGGCTGATCTACCTGATTCTGGGCGCGTCCCTCATGACGCTGACGACAACGCCGAACAAGCTGACTGACGGGCTGGAGCGGTCATTCCGGCCGCTGAAGGCATTTCATGTCCCCGTACATGAGATTTCCATGATGATGTCCATCGCGCTCCGGTTCATTCCTATTTTAATGGAAGAGACAGACAAGATCATGAAGGCGCAGATGGCCAGAGGCGCCGACTTTGAGAGCGGGACGCTTGTGCGCCGTGTCAGGGCCATGATCCCGCTGCTCGTGCCGCTCTTCATTTCCGCCTTCCGGCGGGCCAATGACCTGGCGCTCGCCATGGAGGCCCGGTGCTACCGGGGCGGTGAGGGCCGGACCCAGATGAAGCCGCTCCATTACGAGCGGAGAGATTACATCGCCTACGGAGTACTGGCCGCCTATCTGGCGGCGTCGATTGCATTGCGGATACTCGGTTACTGAATGAGTCAAAAGGGACTGTTCTTTTTGGCTCATTTTCTATTGCAGGGTAAAGCGTGAACAAGTACATGAAAGGAGTTTTCCATGCCAGAAAAAAGACGAATTCTTCTCCGCGTCGCCTACGACGGTACAAACTACTGCGGCTGGCAGGTGCAGGCGAACGGCATTACCGTCCAGGAGGTGCTGAACCGTCACCTGAGTGATCTGATGCAGGAAGAGATCCGGACTGTCGGGGCCAGCAGAACGGACTCCGGCGTTCACGCAAGAGGGAATGTCGCCGTATTTGACACAACAGCGCGCATGCCCGCAGAGCGTGTCGTCTTTGCGCTCAATACCCGCCTGCCGGAGGATATCCGCATTCAGGAGTCGCGGCAGGTACCGGGAGATTTCCATCCCAGATATACCTCTACCGTAAAGACGTACGAATACAGGATCCTGAACCGGAAGCTGCCGGATCCGACCCGCAGGCTGGACAGTCTGTTCTGCTATTATCCGCTTGATACGGAGCGGATGCGGGAGGCACTCCCGCATATCAGGGGCGTTCATGATTTCCGCAGCTTTCAGGCATCCGGAGCCAATCATCCGGAGAGGAGCACGGTACGGGAGATTTACGACGCGGATATCCGGAAAGAGGACGATATGATACGGTTTCGCATAAGCGGGAACGGTTTTCTGTACAATATGGTCAGAATCCTGGCCGGAACACTTCTGGAGATCGGGAAGGGAACAATAGAACCGGGAAGCATGCCGGAGATTCTGGATGCCCGCAGCCGTGCCGCTGCCGGTCCCACCGCGCCGCCGCACGGCCTGACCCTGATGGAGATCCGCTATCCGGAGTGGGGGTTCTGAGGGGGGAGAAGAAATAAAGAAAAGGGTGTTGACAAATATACAGGTGCGATGTATATTATGAACCGTAGATATTAGCACTCCAATGATATGAGTGCTAACAAGGCAAAAGAGGGAGTTCGGCATGGAACTGGATGAGAGAAAACGAACAATACTAACGGCGATCATTCAGACCTACCTGGAGACGGGCGAGCCCGTCGGGTCCCGTACGATCTCGAAATACACTGACCTCAACCTCAGTTCCGCCACTATCCGCAATGAGATGTCGGATCTGGAAGAGATGGGCTACATTCTGCAGCCGCACACATCGGCGGGAAGGATTCCTTCGGACAAGGGATACAGGCTCTATGTGAATGAACTGATCCGCCAGAAGAATCAGGAAGCCGATGAGATGAAGGAGATGATGATCGAGAAAACCGATCGTCTGGAAAAGGTTCTGAAGCAGGTAGTACAGGTTCTGGCGAAAAATACAAATTACGCGACAATGATCGCCGGACCTTCTTACCATCAGAACAGTATTAAATTCATCCAGCTGTCCAGAGTCAGTGAAGAACAGGTGCTCGCCACGATTGTCGCGGAGGGCAATCTGGTCAAGAACCAGATAATCCGCGTGACGGAACCGATTGATGAGGAGACGATGCTTCGCCTGAATCTGCTGCTGAACACACAGCTCAACGGGCTCACAATCGGCGAGATCAATCTGGACATGATTACCAGGATGAAACAGCAGGCCGGTATACACAGTGAAGTGATCGCCAGTGTTGTAGACGCGGTGGCGGAGGCCATACAGCCGGATGATGAAGATATGCCGATCTACACAAGCGGGGCGACCAATATTTTCAATTATCCGGAGCTGTCGGATTCTTCCAAGGCGAGAGAACTGATCTCTGCGTTTGAAGACAAGAAGGAACTGGCCGAAATGATCCGGGAGGCATCCGCTGACGCGGATGATGAAACCGGCATTACCGCCTATATAGGCACCGAGTCGCCGCTTGCGCATATGCGGGATTGTTCCGTGGTGACGGCCAATTACAATCTCGGCAACGGCATGAAGGGTACGGTGGCCATCGTCGGGCCCCGCCGCATGGATTATAAAAACGTCGTAGAAAATCTCCGCAATCTGAAAGCACAGATGAACGCGCTGTTCGGCAGCGGCGATCTGGAAATCAGCGGTCCTACAGCGGAGACTTCCGGGAAACCGGAAGAGGACTAAAATAAAAAACCGGGAAGGGATGCCAGATGGAAGAAGACAGAATGACACAGAGCAGCGAAGAGACGGAAAAAGAAGAGAACACAGCGGCAGAGACAGAGGAGACAGAAAAGCCGGGAGAGACGGCAGAACAGCCAGATGAGCCGGAGACCGGGGAAACTGTCACGGAAGAGGAAGCCGCGGAAGCGGTCGATGCAGAGTTTACTTCTGTAGAAGAGGAGAAAAAGACCGGTTTTTTCCGCAAGAAAGACAAAAAAGATAAAAAAGACGAGAAGATCGAAGACCTGATGGACCGGCTGCAGAGGCAGATGGCGGAGTTCGACAATTTCCGCAAGCGCACGGAAAAGGAAAAGTCCGTCATGTATGACGGCGGAGCCCGTGACGTGATCGAGAAAATTCTGCCGGTTGTCGACAATTTTGAGAGGGGACTGGCAGGCGCCGATGAGGATACGCCCTTCGTTGACGGCATGAATAAGATCTACAAGCAGCTGGTGACCGTTCTGACAGATCTGGGCGTCACGCCGATTGAGGCAGTGGGACAGACATTCGACCCGAATTACCACAACGCGGTAATGCACGAGGATAACCCGGACGCCGGCGAGAATGAGATCACACAGGAACTTCAGAAAGGCTATATGTATAAGGACACCGTCCTGCGTTACAGCATGGTGAAGGTGGCCAACTGATAAAGAAATCATTACAGGAAATACAGGAGGATAAAGAAATGAGTAAAATAATCGGAATTGATCTGGGAACGACAAACAGCTGTGTAGCAGTCATGGAGGGCGGCAAGCCCACGGTAATCGCGAACGCGGAAGGCAGCCGCACCACACCGTCCGTGGTGGCATTCACAAAGACGGGCGAGCGTCTGGTGGGTGAACCTGCCAAAAGACAGGCCGTGACGAACGCGGATCACACAGTTTCTTCTATTAAGAGACATATGGGATCTGACTACCGTGTTGACATCGATGCCAAAAAGTATTCTCCGCAGGAGATTTCTGCCATGATCCTGCAGAAGCTGAAAGCCGACGCTGAGGGATATCTCGGAGAAAAGGTGACGGAAGCCGTCATTACCTGCCCGGCCTATTTCAATGACGCACAGCGTCAGGCGACAAAGG
>CAMODP010000018.1 GCA_946611445.1 uncultured Eubacterium sp. | reverse complement strand
CCTGTATCGTCAGGGGATGGAGAACCGGTTCCTCCGGTGACCAGAGATGCAGACCCCGTATCGGAATGTGTGCTTCGAACTGATATGTCTGCAGGTTCCCGATCCCGGATCCGGCGCTGTGCGCATCGACACCGCGGCCAGAAGCGGAAGGCGCCCCAGTCAATGCAAAACTCTCTTTCCCGAACCGGTACTCTCTTTCCGCCGTCCTGATCCTGACCGGTACCGGGCTCTTCATGCGGAACCGGACCTGCGCCTCATCCATCTCCGGTTCTGCCTCGATCTGCAGATCTGTCAGGTAATTCTCCGGCACAGTCTCCAGCCATACCGTCTGCCATATGCCGCTCTGGGCCTGATAATACATTCCGCCCGGTTCCAGCCGCTGCTTTCCCCTGACGGCAGTACCCTGATCGGAATCATCCCGGACATATACCCTGAGTTCATTGCGCCCCTCGCAGGCATATTCCGTCACATCAAAAGAAAAGGACAGAAAACCGCCCCTGTGCATACCCACATACCGGCCGTTCCACCAGACTTTGCAGCGCTCATCAACTGCCCCGAAATGGAGCAGCAGGCGCTTTCCCGGCGGAATGGCGGCAAGCTCTGCCTCCCGCACATACCAGATTGCCTGGCCCGGAAGCAGCGTGCGGTTTACGCCTGAGAGAGAAGACTCCGGCGAAAAGGGTACCCGGATTGTCCCGTCCGCCTTCTCAAAAGCAGCCCCGGCCTGAACGATCTGATATCTCCAGGGCCCGTTCAGATTGATCCAGTTCTCCCGCACAAGCTGCGGGCGCGGATACTCCGTCAGCGGAACTGCTGCGGCGTCCGCTTCTCCTGCGGCTTCTGCATATGCGTCTTCTGCGCCCCTGCGCCCGTATATCTCTCCGTCCCATACAGTCTCCTGAAGGACCGGAACCCTGCTCTTTTCCCTGCCAGGCTGCAAAGCCCGGACCGCATCTTTTATCCGCATAGCCATCCCTTTTGATTCATAATAATCCCCTGCGCAGTCCCGGTACCCGCCGGAGACATACGCAGAAGAAGGCCGGACTCCTTCTGAGTATAGCGCTCACTGCACCATAGTTCCAGATGTTTTCTCCTGCGGGCAAAAGAATTAAAAATATTCTAATCGGATTGCAATCACGTCTTCACATAGATCGTGTATCCTTCAGGTGAGTCAGGAGACGTTTCTGTCTGACTCATCCGTCCAGTCACAAACCCGAGGTGTCCGATTCATGCAAACTGATCAACTCTTATGTACACAGCTTCCGCAACAGAAGAAAATCCTGCTGGCCGCCGTCAATGCCAGTTACGTCCATTCCAACCCGGCCGTTTACGCGCTGCGCAGGAGCGCGTATGCCTGTGCGGAGCGGAAAACCACCCCGGACGGCGGTGCCGCATCTGCATTTCCGCAGATCGACATAGCTGAATATACCATAAATGACCGGTATGAGGATATCCTGTTCGGCCTGATCGAAAAAAATGCTGACGTTATCGGCATATCCGTCTATATCTGGAATGCGCAGATCTGCCTGTCGCTTCTGGAGGATCTGCGGCGCCTGCGGCCGGCCGGAGAACTGCTGCTGTTTGCCGGCGGGCCGGAAGCCGCGACCCATCCCGAGGCATATCTGGACAGCTGCGATTTTGTGCTGACAGGTGAAGGGGAATACAGTTTTTCCCGCCTCTGCGCCATCCTCTCCGAGACGGGTTCTGCGGGCAATTCCGCCAAAAAGATCCTGCCGGATCCTGAAGCGGCCGCAGAGGCGCTGCCCGGCGCCGTCTTCCGAAGAGAGGGAAAACTGTGCATTTCTTCTGTGGAGCTGCCGGCTCCGCAGATTGAGAGCATGCCCTTTCTGTATGACGGAACAGAGGATTTCACAAACCGGATTGTGTACTATGAGGCCAGCCGCGGCTGCCCCTTCCGGTGCACGTACTGCCTGTCTTCCCTGGATGCGCCTGTCCGCTTCCGGAATCCGGAGACCGTCAAAAAGGAGCTGCAGTTTTTCCTGGACCGGAATGTATCCCTTGTCAAGTTTGTGGACCGTACCTTCAACGCAAATGCATCCCGCGCAAGAGAAATCTGGACCTATATCCGGGATCATGACAATCAGAAAACCTGCTTCCATTTTGAAATCGGCGCGGATCTTCTCCGGGAAGAAGACCTGGCTCTGCTGCAGTCTCTGCGTCCCGGCCTGATCCAGCTGGAAATCGGCATCCAGTCCGTCAATCCGAAGACACTTTCCGCCATTCGCAGAACCGCGGATACGGAAAAAATCTTTCACGCGGTGCAGACACTGGTCAGGACACAGAACATAGCGCTGCATACAGACCTGATTGCCGGACTTCCCTATGAGGATCCTGCATCCTTTGCGAATTCATTCAATTGTGTGTACGCTCTCCGCGCGCACCAGTTCCAGCTGGGATTTCTGAAGGTACTGGCCGGAACGGAAATGAAACGCAGGGAGTCAGAATACGGCCTGATCAGTTCATCGCGGCCCCCATATACCGTGATTGCCACAAAATGGCTTTCGGCTGCCGAGATTGACAGGCTGCGCGGAATAGCGGACATGGTGGACATATTCTGGAATTCCGGTCTGTTCCGCCATGCCCTCCCCTGTCTTGAGCCTTTGTATGCGTCGGCATTTGACATGTACGATGCCCTTCTGGATTACTATCGTCAGGAGCTGGGCAGAAAATCCCTGTCCCCGAGAGCCCGGGGAGAATTCCTCGCCGCATTCGCCCGAACAACAGCGGCGCAGAAGCAGGATCTGACAGAGTTTGAAGAGCTGCTGCGGTTTGACACGTATCTGCATTTTCATCCGAGCCGGCGCATGTCCGCAGAAGAAAACTTTCATTTTACCGGAAAAAGCCCTGCCGGAAAAACCGGATCCTCGCGGATCCGGTTCGACTACAGTCATATACATCCTGTCACAAGAGAGGCGGGCTTCTCGCTTCTGCAATAGCTGGCCGGCTTCTATGACGCCATCCATTTTCGTGCCTTGCCTTCGCCGGTACTGCTGAGGCCTTTATGATCGGGATCACTCCGGATTGCGGTCTCCTCGGCAGAGTCTGCCGAAGGTTTGTTTCCGCGCTCATCAGATCGGCCGCCGTCCCTGTGACCGGGCAGGCTGCGTTGTCGATATCCGGATACTCGTCATCCGATCCGCCCAGAATATGTGTGTCCAGCCTTGCTCATACTCCGGACTGTCTCAAAAGGACAGCACCGGAAAGCAATGACAGCCGTCCCTTGCAAGAGGGGCGGCTGTCAATATATTAATCAAACGGGCGGTTCTGATTGACTGCTATTGACTTTGCGCCTTGTCGCAACTTATACTTATCCGGGTTGTATTGCATCTGTCTTCTGGCAAAAGTAGTTTCGGACTTTTGTGACACCGGAAGTAATATCAATAACTGTGAAAGGGCCGCAGAAGATGCTGTCATTCTCGTTTCCTTCTGATCCCATGTTCTCTCGCCGTCAGCTGCGGTCTATGATCTGGCCGCTGCTTCTGGAGCAGCTTCTGACGGTACTGGTGGGCATGGCGGATGTCCTTATGATCTCCTTCGCCGGCAAAGAAGCCATTTCCGGCGTCTCTCTGGTGGATTCCATGAATTATCTCGTCATTCAGGTTCTGTATGCCGTTTCGGCAGGCGGGACCGTAGTCTGCGCGCGCAGTATCGGCGAGAGAAAGACCGCAAAAGCCGCCCAGGCCGGCGCGCAGCTCATGGGTCTGACACTGGCAGGCGCTGTTTGCGTCACTGCAGGCTTTCTTTTCGGAAACCGCAGCCTGCTGACGCTCCTGTTCGGGCGGGTTGAGGCTGCTGTCCTGGACAATGCAGCCCTGTATCTGCTGATCACCTGCCTGTCTTTTCCTTTCCTGGCTTTGTACAATTCCGGTGCGGCAGTTTTCCGGGCGGCCGGCAATACAAAAATCGCCGTCAGAGTATCCCTGTATATGAATCTGATCAATGTTGCCGGGAACGCACTCTGCATCCTGGTACTGCATATGGGCGTGGCAGGTGTGGCAATTCCGACGCTCATCTCCCGTATTATCGCCGCACTCTGCATTCTTATACCTCTCCAGCGCCGGGATCATGCCCTGCGCATTCCCGGTCTGTCCGCATTCCGTCCCAGTATGGCGGTCATAAAGTCTATTCTCTCCATCGGTCTTCCCAATGGAACCGAAAGCTGCTTTTTCCAGCTGGGCAAGCTGATGATCCAGAGTCTGGTTTCCACATTGGGAACAGCGTCTATCGCCGCCTTTGCAGTTGCCTGTAATCTGGCGACCTGGCTGTATCTGCCGGGAAACGCATTGGGAGCCGCCATGATCACCATTACCGCTCAGTGCTGCGGAGCAGGAAAAAAGGAGCAGGCCCGGTATTATGTCCGCCGCCTGCTTTGCCTGAACTACATCATTCTGTTCTTTATCTGCCTGGTCATTGCGGCGGGCAGATCCTTCTGGGTCTCCTGCTATCACCTGACCGGTGAATCAGCCATGCTGGCAGAAGGCCTGATCTTCATTCACTGTGTTGCTATGATCATCTGGCCCCTGGCCTTTCTTCTGCCCTATTACTTCCGCGCATCCGGGCGCCCGGCCTTTACCATGGTCGTCGCCATTTTTGCGATGTGGACCTTCCGGATCGGCCTGGCGCATGTCTATGTACGCGTGCTGCATATGAATGTTCTGGGTGTCTGGTATGCCATGTTCGTAGACTGGATCTTCCGGGTCATCGTCTACCTCACCGCCTTCCACAGAGAAAAATGAGTCAGAGAAAGGTCCCTTCTGACTCCTGCATCGTGAATAATGGAAATAGGCTGTTTTCAGCAGAAGGAGATCTGGAAATGAAGTCAGGAAAAATCCTCTTTTATGGTGACTCCAACACATACGGCTATGATCCCGCAAACTGGCAGACGCTCCGGTACCCGTATGAGCAGCGGTGGACGACGATTCTGGCCGGTCTGCTTGGCGCGGAATGGCAGATAATACCCGAAGGAATGAACGGGCGGCGACTCCCGGAGCTGCCCGGTGACGGCAGATGGCTCCTGCCTTTGCTGGGCCGGCTGGGAGAGGGAGATATTTTCGCAGTCATGCTGGGCACGAACGATCTTCTGCTGACCCCGTACCCGCATGCGGAGGAAGCCATCGGGCGGATGCGGACCTTCCTGCAGTTCCTGACAGACTGTGCGGGCAATGTCAATATTCTCGTGACTGCTCCGCCGTATGTCGGCAGGGAAGGCATCACAGATCCGTTATACAGAAAATACCGCCTGGAATGCATCAAAATGAATGACGGGTTCCGCGGGCTTGCCGCGCAGGCCGGCGCTCACTTTGCCGATGCAGGAAAATGGGATATCAGCCTGTCCGGTGATCTGGTGCACTTTTCAGAGAGCGGGCACCGGCGGTATGCAGAAAAAATGGCGGAGGTGATCCGTGCACTCCAGAAATAGCAGCAGACAGGGGGACGGTTTTTTCGTCGTCCCCCTGTCTGCCGATTCTACCGGAAGCTCTCCGCCCACTTCACCAGGGAATCCTGCCAGATATTATCCTCGACATCTCTTCGCATCCGTTCTGTCACAGGCCCGTTTTTCGCCATTTTTTCAAGTATCACCTGCTGCAGCTGCGGGACGGTCATCTCCCGGTACGGCACGCCTTCAGGAATTGTCACCTGTTCCTGCTCTGCCTGCCGGGCATTGTGACTGTCCGCGCTATCCGGATTCTTTTCAATGTACTCCGCTTCTTGCAGATTCTCTGCCGGCATGGAAAATACTGCCGGCACAGCAGAGGTGTCTCCGGATTCCACAGCCGCATCTCCGGGCGCAAAGATCTCTCCGCTGCAGGGCTCCAGCAAAATATCCATCCACCCGTCCCGCGTGTCGGCTCGGGTTCCCTGCAGAAGGCCGGTATACCGTGCATGCGGTGCGGCCACGCGTACATTCGCGGCATGGTCCGCATTATTGACGGCAATGATCATATCGCCTCTGGCGAACGCAAACTGTTCAGTGGTCAGGTACATCTCGCGATAGTCTCCCCGCGCAAGGTCCGGAAAACTGCCGCGGATCCTGCCCAGCTCCGCCACAAATGCGGTGTACGGATTCTCCGTCAGGGCATCTGCGTAGTTGCTGATATCGATATGCGGCCGCAGAGAATCATCCGAAAATCTTTCCTTCTTCCCCTCGATCCCGAATTCACTGCCGTAATATACAGAGGGGATTCCCGGCAGTGTATACAGGAGGACATGAACGGGAAAATAATGCTTCTTGTTCCACAGCTTTGTGATGATCCGCTCTACATCGTGATTATCCACGAAATTGTACAGCCTGATATTTGCAGGCACCATATCATTGTTCCGCTTTACGGTGTGGGCGATTTCAAAATAATTGTGATCATTGTGCCCGCTGTACAGAGCCTTGTGCAGCGAATAGTTCGTGACACTGTGCAGGGTACTGTCATTGGCCCATCTGGAATAGTCGCCGTGAATCACCTCGCCCATGAGCCAGAAGTCAGGCTTCACTTCCTCCGCCGTGCGGCGCAGCGCCCTCATGAAATCAAAATCCAGCACGTCGGCGGCATCCAGCCGGATCCCGTCAACATCAAACTCCCGCGCCCAGAAACGGATCACATCACAAATATAGTCTCTGACGGCCGGATTGCGCTGATTCAGCTTGGCCAGCAGATTATATCCTCCCCAGTTATCGTAGGAAAAGCCGTCGTTATATTCATTATTCCCCTGGAAATTTACATTACAGTACCAGTCCCTGTAAGGCGAGTTTTCCCTGTTTTCCCGCAGATCCTTAAAGGCAAAAAAATCACGTCCCGTATGATTAAACACACCGTCAAAAATCACCCGGATACCGTTCTCATGACAGGACTTTACAAAAGCCCTCAAGTCATCATTGGTTCCCAGCCTGGTGTCAAGTTTTTTGTAGTCTGTCGTCTCATACCCGTGCCCCACCGATTCAAACAGCGGTCCTATATACAGCGCTGTAAAATGCATCCTCTTCAGGTGACCGATCCAGGGAATCAGCGAATTCAGCCTGTGCACCGGCTCCCCGTAATCATTTGTCTTCGGCGCTCCTGCCGCGCCAAGCGGATAAATATGATAAAAAACCGCGTCGTCATACCATGCCATCGTATTGTATCCTCCGGAGCAGCGGGGACAGACCCCGCTGCTCATCCTTTTTTCATGATTTACTCGTCAGAAACGCCGGATACTCACCCTATGATTTTTCTGGCAAACTCTGCGGCAGCCCTCATATCGGATTCATCCGGTTTTCCCTTATGGATGCCTTTGAACTCTCCTTTGCAGTGAAACTCCCTCTCATCCATGGGAATACCCGCTTTATCCGCCTCTGCCTTTACCTTTTTGTACGTAGAATTCAACATGGCGGCGGAACCGAAATTGACGATCTTACCCACCAGATTCCTGTCCAGTCCCCTGACGAAAGATCTGACCTCCGGATCAATACTGAAGGCGTAATAGGAATTACCCAGGAAAAGGATGTCCACCGGTTCGGTTATGGGTGAACTGATCGGAAGCGCTTCTGCGCCGACAGCTTTTCCGATCGCCTCAGCCAGTCTTTTTGTATTTCCGGTCTTCGTATAATATCTGACAGCAATTTTCATATTTGTTCCTCCTCTTGCTCTCCTGACTTCTCATTGGAAACCGTTCCCGGCTAGTTTTTGATTATAATACTAACAGATGTTTCCCGCAATTACGAGGAGTCAGGGCGGGTTCCTGACTGTACTTCGTTATATTCTTCGCAATCCGGAGGCGGCAGGCATCTGCAGATGGGACAAATATCGATGGAGCAGTGCATCCAGCTATCTGACCGGCATGACGGACGGGGTAACTGATATTACACAGGCCTATGCGATCATTGGCGATAAAGACCAGCTGTATATGTATATCAATGAGAACAGAGATGATGCTGAAACAGAGGTGTACGAACCTGAAATAGAAAGCAGAAGAAAATTGATAACTGACAGTGCAGCATTACAAATATCTTCTCAGAAACCGGGCTGACATCTCCTGCACTTATTCAGGAAATGGCACCTGCCGCCAGAAAAGAGATCCTGATCCGCCTTAAGAAATGCGGCCTGACTGTCAGACAGCTGGAACGCATTACAGGAATAAACAGAAATATCATTCAGCGGGCAAAGTGAGTCAGGAGAAACGTCCCCTGACTCATTGGCTTTCGGCCCCGGCAAGCATGATGGAATGAAAGAAAGATGCGTCAATGAGAGCCGTTCCTTTTTGCTCTCCTCTTTCCCTCTGCCCATAAACTGGCCTGCGCGCAAGCAACTGGGACGACCACACCTGAGATCAGGGTCGGATCAAAATCAGTATCAAAAATAACGCATAAAATAAACATGAAGGTATTCATCAGCACAATATACAAAAGACTTCTAAGCACAAATCTTGTCATGACAGTATCCTCCTCGGCCTTTCTTTTTTGCGCATATTGTAACATGTGAATTGTCACAGATCTGTCATGTTCTCTCCCCTTATTCCGCCGTCTTCAGTGCCGCAACCATATCGATATGTCTGTTTTTTCTTGCCAGTACGAGCCCGACGATCAGGGAAACGAAAAAGGTGAGTGCGACAGATACCAGGTAGGTGGGCAGTCCCAGGACCATCTTCAGCTCATATTCAGATGCCAGCGCCGTGATCAGGTACTGCAAGACTGCCACGCCCGCCGGGAGACCGATCAGTATTCCCGCAATCGTCAGCCACAGGTTCTGTCCGATGAGCAGGCCGGCTATTTTGCGGTCTTTAAAACCGACCACCTTCAGCGTCGCCAGCTCCCGGTATCGCTCGGTATAGCTCATTACTCCGAGGTTGTAGAGCACAACCGTTCCCAGAATCACCGCAGCCGCCACCAGCAGGACAATCATGGTATTCATCAGATCCATGAAGGTATCAAAGGAGTCCATGATCGCCTTTTTGCTCTGTGTATTGAGGATCACGGGATCTTCCGGAATCTCCGGCTCGTCTGTATACAGCGTGTTGATTGTATAGCTGATGCCGGCATTCTCCGCGCATTGCGCAGTCATGACGATGCCTTCGCTCATGGAAAGCAGGACCCCCGCTACCGGCACAGTGTATGTTTCATCGCTGTCATAGGGGGTGAACGTCACACTGTCTCCGGCCGCCAAGGCATATTCTCTGGCTATGCGGGAACAGATATACGCTCCCCCGTCATGCAGCGTGACCATTTTCATGTCCTGCCCCGGAAAACGTACCTTGTCATGGGTAACGGAATAGATCTCCAGATTATAACCCTTGTCGCCGATCTGCACGCTGCTCTGGGCGCACCAGTCTGCCTGCAGCTTCTCAGCCAGCTCCTGCGCTTTTTCATTGGTAACGGTTTCCGCGTCCAGGTTGACGCGTTTATCGTAGTGGATGGCCTCATCGTAAAAGGTATCGATAAAGGCATTCATGGTGTCCATCATGCCCATGCCCCCGACCAGCAGCACCATGCAGCCGATAATGCCGAAAAGCGTCATGAAGGACCGCGACTTATGCCGCAGGCCGTCCCGCAGATTCCATTTTGTGCCGAATCCCAGAGACTTAAACGCTTTTGTTTCCTCTACAGCCAGGTGACGGATCTTCTTCGGCGTGTACGGGCGGAGTGCGTCAGCCGCCGTACCCTCCAGCATTTTCCGGACAGACAGATAGCCGATCAGCGTCAGGAAAAGGTTGATCAGAATCAGAACAATCCAGCAAAATCCCGGAACATAGAGCTTCCACGAGGGCATGTCAATATACGTGGCCATCGCGCCGCCCGGATTCATAATGAACCACGCGAGCCAGTACCCGATGCCGATGCCCAGGACGCTGCCGGCAATGCCGACCGACAGGGCGTAACCGGTGTAATGGCGCAGGATCTGCCGGTTTCGGAAGCCCAGCGCCTTGAGCGTGCCGATCTGGGTCTTCTCGCTGGCTGTGATCCGGTGCATGGTCGTCACCATTGTCAGAATGGCAATTGCAAGAAACAGGACAGGCAGAATGGAGCCCATGGTCTTCCCTTCCTCCACCTCTCCCTGTGCCTCTGCCCAGGAAATCGTCTCATCTTTAGACAGAACCAGGCAGGTACGCCCCAGCGCCTCATCCGCCGCCTTTACGAAATCCGCCTTCTCCGCCGGAGATTTGACGTTAATCTGATAATACATGGAGTCCCCGATGAATCTGCGATACAGGGCCGGGATACTGTTCTCGAGCATAGCCGGTGAAATGTAGGCATAGCCGTAACTGCTGTAGTCCGGCATCAGCTGCGTCTCGTCCGGCAGGCAGATCAGATACTCCCCTGATTTGACCAGTCCTCTGACCGTTCCCCTGATATCTATGCCTTTATAGCTCAGCTCCAGCGAATCACCTGTGGAAATCCCATTGCTCTCAGCATAGGAATCCGACAGCCAGATTCCGTCAGTGCTGTCGGCGTCATATGGTTCTCCGGCCGTCAGCAGGATACCTGAAACATTCATGTTCTCTGATACGGTCACCGCTACAATGTCAGTGTCATCCTTTACCGACGCATTGACTGAGAGGTACCGTGTGGCATCCTCGACTCCCTCCATTGCCAGAACTGCATCGAGATCCTCCTCGGAAAATCCCTTCTCAGAAAAAATCCGGAAGTCGGCAAAGCCTGTAGCCTCATATATCTCTGCCGTGTTGCGTTCCAGACTGTACCACTCCATGTTAAAGCCCAGAAAAACGCCGATGCCAAGCGCAACCATGATAATCATCGACAAAAACTGTGCCTTGTATTTCCCGAAGGTCCGCAGCCTCTTCTTTCGAAGCATTACCAGTCCACCTCCTCCACAGAAAGCGGATGCTCCTGCACCTCACAGCTCTGTATTTTCCCGTTTCTCACACGCACAACAACATCCGCAATTCCTGCTATGTTCTGATTGTGCGTCACAATCACGATCGTTTTATTCATCTCTCTGCACATCGACAGCAGAAGCTTCAGCACCATGACGCCGGTTTCTGAGTCCAGGGCTCCCGTCGGTTCATCACAGAGAAGAATCTGCGGATTCTTGGCAAGCGCTCTGGCGATGGACACCCTCTGCTGTTCGCCGCCTGAAAGTTCAGAAGGAAACTGATGTATGTGGTCCGAAAGGCCCACCGCCTTCAGCATGTCATGACTGCTCAGAGGGTGCGGTGCGATCTCCTTGACAAGCGCCACATTCTCGATAACCGTAAGTGTAGGAATCAGATTGTAGCTCTGAAACACAAATCCCACGGCAGCTGCCCGGTAATCTGCCATTTCGTTATCTGACAGGGCGGAAATATCCTTTCCCCCAACAATAATCGTCCCTTCGGTCGGCGCATCCAGCCCTCCCAGAAGATTCAGCAGCGTACTTTTGCCGGCTCCGCTCTGCCCCAGCACAACGATAAACTGTCCTTCCTCAAATGTCAGGTTCACATGGTCCAGCGCCCGCTGCTCATGTTCGCCATTCCGGTAAACCCTGGATACATCTCTCATCTCGACAATATGCATATACAATCTCCTCTATGGCATGAATAGTTTAACATGACTTAGATATATCTAATCGCCGTTAAGTATATTGCCTTTCAGGGAGAAAGTCAATAAAAAAATGACAGGGGACGGCTCCCTGCCACGACCCCTGTCACTTTTTCCCGCCTTACCTGTGAAGCACTTCCATGATTGTATCAATCATATTGGGGATGTCGATCGGTTTTGCGATATGCCCGTTCATCCCCGCATTTCTGGCCGCCTCTTTGTCTTCGGCAAATGCGTTGGCGGTCATCGCCACGATCGGGATGTCTGCCAATGCCGGGTTTTCCAGCGCACGGATTGCCCTGGTGGCCTCGTAGCCGTCCATGACCGGCATCTGTACGTCCATCAGAATCAGGTCAAAATGGCCCGGCTCTGAAGCGGCGATCAGGTTTACGGCTTCCCGCCCGTTTACGGCGCTTTCCAGTGTGAACCCCGTCTCCGTGAGGATGGCGGCGGCAATCTCGCGGTTGATCGCATTGTCTTCCACCAGCAGCAGATGGATTCTGCTGAAATCAAAACCGGCTGCCCCGGCAGCGCTCGCCGCCTCGGCAGAACTGCCATAATCAGGTACGGTATCCAGAATCTCAAACTGCAGATCAATGATCACTTCCGTGCCGGCTCCCGGCGCAGTGTTCACCCGGATGCTTCCGCTCATCAGATCGATGATACCCTTCGTTATGGCCATACCGAGCCCGGTACCCTGGGTATTGCTGACGGTAGAGGTTCTCTCCCTCTCAAACGCATCAAACACCCGTTCCGCAAATTCCCGGCTCATCCCGATCCCGTTATCCTTTACCAGCAGCTGATATGTCCCGGTCCGTCCGTTCACAGTATCGGTCTGGCGGAGCGTAACGTCTACCCTTCCGCCCTCCGGCGTAAATTTGCACGCGTTGCTCAGCAGATTCAGCAGGACGCGGAGCAGCCGGTTCTTATCGCACAGGACGGTAGTATCTGTTACCTGTGATGCATCGACAGTAAATGTCAGCCGTTTTGCCTCCATCTGCGCCGCAAAGATATCCTCGGCCTCCTGAAGCACCTTCCTCAGGTCTGTCGGCTGCGGCTCCAACTCCATCTTGCCGCTTTCGATCCGGCTCATCTCCAGTACATCGTTGATCAGGTACAGAAGATGATGCCCGGAGGATGCAATTTTTGTAAGATAGTCCGCAATCAGGGGCGGTGTGTCCTTCTCCCGCATGGCAAGACCCGTATAGCCGATTATGGCGTTGAGCGGTGTCCGGATATCATGTGACATATTGAACAGGAAGACGGATTTTGCGCGGTTGCCCTCCTCCGCCAGAATGCGTTCCCTGTCGAGTTTGTGCTCCCGCCGCAGCATTGTGGAGAAGAGGCTGAAGATCACAAGGATCATGACAGCCATCAGCCCGACCTCAATGATACTGTTCCTTGTAAGCAACGCGGAGAGCTCTTCTTTTCCCAGGCTGACAACACGGTTCTGCGTATCCATGGAAATCCACAGGATCACCGACAGGAAGAGAAGCGCCAGCATCATGATCCACATGACTGTTGACTTTCCGAAGCGGTTCTGTGTGTCCCTGCGGAAAATGATCCAGTAGTAAATAATGCCGGTCAGGCTCCACAGCGCCAGCATAAAATATGTCTCCGCCGTAAGCGCATTCTGTGAAAAGATGTTGGGAATGATCAGAAAGACGAACGCACCCGCAGAGAGAAGGATGCCGGCCGGTCCGGTTATGCGGCCTCCGATGCGGTTTTCCTGTCTTGCGATCTTCCATGCGCTCATGGAAACATGGGCATACACGATTGCCACTGCCAGTGTAGATACATCTACCAGCCAGCCTATGGAGGTACGGCCGAGAAAAGGAATCGGCAGGGAAAGAACAAGGATGGAGATGACAGCCCGGCGCGGTATGCCGTTCGGCGCTGCAGAATAGTAAGCGGGCAGAAGCTGATCCTCCGCCATGGTCTGAACCAGGTTCGCCGCTGACTGCAGGAAGCCAAGCACGCCGGTGGCGAGCGCACAGAAGACCGTGACCGCGGCAAGCAGCGTTCCCTTCACGCCGAACATCCTCTGAATGTTGAAAAGCACGGGGATCCCGTCCATCCCATGGTACTGTCCGAGATTCGCAATATACTCTTTCCATGAGCCGCAGCCCTCCGGCATCCCGGATGCCGCAATCATTGACAGGGCGGCATAGACAAACATGCCGGCGGCAACCGAGGCAAAAGTACCCCAGATCGTGCGCTTCAGCGGATAATGCTCCGTACCCGCCTCATGATAAACCGTTTCAAAGCCGACATACAGCCAGGGAGCAAGAATCGTGATGCTGAGGATCTGCAGGCCCTTTGCCCCGTCTTTTGCAAAGAACGGTTCCGGAAGGCTGATCTCGCCGCGAAGAAGCGCGCCGGCAAACAGAAGCGCCACACCGGCAAACAAAATGACAGCCAGAAGGATCCGCAATGTGTACACTGCTCTTCTCGTATGGCAGAGGACGAGGCAGCACACCGCTTCAATGATAATCGTCGCGATGACTTCACCCATATACACGTCATAGCCGGCGACCGTGTAATGCATTCCCCACTGCAGGATGCCTCCCAGAAAATACCGCCCGATCAGCATAAATGCGGTAGAATTTGCCCAGAACAGCATCAGGTAGGAAATGACAAGAGACCAGGCAGACAGGAATGCGTAGTCATGGCCGAGCATTTTCCTGATATATCCGTATGTGCCGGCACTGTCCGGGCAGGCACGGGCCAGAATAGAATAGTTCGCGCAGATCACGAAAATCATCGCGGCCGCTGCCAGATGGCCGACAACACTCCCCAGAGGGCCTGCTTCCGGGAGGAAGGTCGTCCCCGGCATGACAATGCTGCCCCAGCCGATCACGCACCCGAAAGAGAGGCCCCATATACCCAGTACAGAAGGCTTCCATAACAGTTTTGGGGAAACGGTTTCAGATTTCGGTTGTCGCTTCATAAAAACATACCTCATAAGATGTGACAGGGGACGGCTTCGATGTCATTCAGATATGCAAGCAGCTAAAAATAGTGTATCATAGGAATTGAAACAAATTCAAACAGAATCCGGCCATTTCCCGGGTTTACGGTCAAAAGATTCAGTATTCTGAAATGTGCAGCGGATTTTTTCTTATGAACAAATCTTTCGGGGGCGTAAGTATGCGTCTGTATATTGATAAAACAGAATTGTTTCATGTGCATACATATCGCTGCGGGCACGCAGAGGAAGTCTCTGACGAAGCTTACGTAGAAAAGGCAATAGAACTGGGCGCATCGGGCATTCTGTTCTCCGACCATTCTCCTTTTCCCGGCAATCCGATTGCATACCGGATGAAAATCGAACAGCTGTCTGAATATCTGCATACGATTCACGTACTGAAAGAGAAGTATGCCGACAGCATTGCTGTTCGTGTCGGACTGGAAATAGAATATCTGCCGTCCTTTCGCGGTTTTTATGAAGAGCTGCGGGAAAATGCACTGTTGGATTTTTTGATGATCGGCCAGCACACGTATGAGGTACGTCCCGGAGTATACAGCTTCCAGCTTTCTCCATCAGAAAAGGATAACCGGGAACATATCGGCTGTATGGAGGCAATGATTGAGGGGATTGAAAGTGGTTTGTTTGATGTAGTCGCCCATCCGGACCGGTGTTTTGAGAGGCGGAAAGAATGGACGGACGACATGACCGAATTGAGCCGTCTCCTTATTCATGCAGCAAATGCTGCGGGTATGAAACTTGAAAAAAATCTGGAGTCCATGAAGCGAGAACGCAATTACCGTGAGGAATTCTGGAATCTCGTGCCCGATACCACAGATATCGTGGTCGGAACTGACGCCCATTCCATAGCTGAACTGGCCGAAAAATGGGATATGCAGCAATCATATTACAGTGGACAGAGAAAACACACGCAGTTTCATTAAGGAAATATTCGGCAAAAAAGTCGTTTTCGGCATCCGCCTCAGTATATCTTCCGTTATCTGTATCGCCTTTTCAACAAACACAGTACATGCTCTGTACATGCCTTTGGATTTCAGTGCATGCTCTTTCACGTATGTACTCTGAAGGTCTCTGCAGTAAATAGTTCCAAACTCTCCTTCAAAGCGGGTCAGAAATTCCCTCACGGCTGCAGCAGATGGCGTACGGGATTCTTCCGGTGAAATTCGCCCGGTTTTGGAACCGATAGCACATACTGCACTGACAACGGCACCACAAACAGCCCCTCTCTGCATACCGCCGCCAAATCCGGTCATCATACGCACTGTTTCCTCAGGGATGTCGACCGCGCCGTCTTCAATCAGACATCTTAATGTGGATTCTGCGCAGTTGAGGCCTCCCTTGTAAAAAAATTTTTCTACATCACTCATTTTTAACCCATTCTTCCTGATTTCTCTGTATCCGGTATATTTCAATTATAGCAGCTGTCAGGCAAGTTTAAGGTTCTTACCGGAAAGTCTGTCCCGCAGTCACATCTCCTTTACATGCCCGCTGCCCAGGCCCTGCAGGTCTGCACCGTCTTCTGCGGACTGTAAGCCCACTCATCTGCTCCCACGTGGGCACATACATCCGCATTGACGGGAGCTCCGCCGATAATGACTTTTACGTCATCCATGCCGGCCGCTTTGATCGCGTCGACCGTGTTCTTCATGGAGTCTACAGCCAGAGTCAGAACGCCGGACAGCGCCACGATTTTGATATTTTCCTCCCTTGCCGTGGAAATGATTTTTTCTGCCGGCACATCAATGCCGAGATCGATCACCTCAAATCCGCCCGCTTCCAGCATTGCTTTGACAATGTTCTTCCCGATATCATGCAGATCGTCCTTGACGGTGCATAAAATCATCTTCGTTTTGGTATTCCCGTCTCCCGCATCCGCAATCAATGCTTCCTTCAGAATATCTGCCGCTTCTGTCATCAGTTCACCCGCGTAGATCAGATCGCCGACGAAGTATTCACCTTCCTCAAAGAGGGCACCTACCTTATCCATCCCTCTCTGACACGCTTCCATGGCAGCCGGTGCCTCTGCCCCGCCTTCACGTATGACCGCATGCAGCATTTCCACCAGGGTATCCTCATCCAGATCACCCATTGCCTCTGCCAGTTTTCCTGTGTCCAGCATTTTTTCCTCCTCTACGTCACAGAACCATCTTCTCCATTATTATAATATGTGTAACTGTTCAGAACCATGCGGAA
>CAMODP010000017.1 GCA_946611445.1 uncultured Eubacterium sp. | reverse complement strand
GATGAAGGGAACTGAGGAGGGCTTAGTACTTCTTATGCCCGGAGGACTTGAGGCCTGGACGGTATTACTGACCCTGGCTGACGTCCGATATTACTACATTAAATGGCAATTCAATACTGCAGACGGGGAGCGGAACTTGTTCCCAAGGCCTGTTCCCGTGGATCCGTGGACCGGTTGCACCGGCGGATTGTGCGTGATATAATACAATTGCAGCACACATATTGGCCTTGTGCTTTGCGGGCTTTTATGAAATGGTTTACAGGCCGTGCATATGAGGACAGCAGTGAAAGAACGCAGGAAATCACTTACGGTATATCTGGGCGCCAGTACAGGCAGGGATCCGAAGTACACGGATGCAGCCAATGCGCTCGGCACATGGATCGGCAGTCACGGATGGGATCTTGTATACGGAGGCAGCCGCGTGGGACTGATGGGTACTCTTGCGGAGGCTGTTCTGCGTGCCGGGGGGCGGGTTACTGGTGTGGAGCCTCGTTTTTTTGTGGAATCAGCCCTGCAGCATGACGGTATTACCGAGCTGGTTGTCACGGAGACGATGGCGGAGAGGAAGACGGAGATGATCCGGCGGGGGGATGCCTTTCTGGCTTTCCCGGGCGGCACAGGGACTCTCGAGGAGATCAGCGAGATCATGTCTCACAACAGCATCGGGCTGATGGAACGGCCGTGTATCCTGTATGACCTCGATGGTTACTATGAGGGCTTGCGGATTCTGCTGGATCACATGACGGAGGAAGGCTTCCTCTTGCCGGAGAATCGGAAGAAAATCTGTTTTGCCCACACCCTGGAGGAACTGGCAGCAATGCTGGAAGAAAGCTGAAAGTCAGCATTACCGCAGGGCAGATACTGTAAATTCGCGGGACGGTGTCGGACAGACACATAACCATAAAAACTGAAATATTTAAGATCTGTTTGAAGAAAGGAGAAGAAGGAAAGATGAGTGATATGGAGAGAGTATGCCAGTTTCTGAAGGACTGCGGAACGTATTACCTGGCGACGACTGAAGGGGATCAGCCCCATGTGCGTCCTTTCGGGACGATTCATATTTTTGACGGAAAACTGTACATCCAGACCGGCAAGGTAAAAGATGTATCGAAGCAGATCGCCGCGAATCCGAAGGTGGAGATTTCCGGCATGGCGAAGGGGCAGTGGATTCGGCTGACGGGCACGCTGGTGAATGATGACAGGCTTGAGGCAAAGGAATCCATGCTGGATGCCTATCCGAACCTGAAAGCCATGTACAGTGCGGATGACGACAATACACAGGTTCTGTATCTGAAGGATGCTTCCGCAACGTTCTGTTCTTTCACTGAAGAGCCTGAGACCGTTACATTCTGAGGACGCATGGAAGTTATGCCGATATGCGCAAATCCGCCGTCGGAGGCGAGCTGAAAGAGATCGGCACAACAGCTGTCAGCGTGTCGGCGCAGCTGGGCGGTTACAATATGACAGCGTGATCAGGGGATCCGGGCCTGCAGGGGCTGCCGGATCCTTTTCAGTATGCAGGAAAGACAAAAACAAAGGCCGGCCCTGCAGGGAGCCGACCTCATAAAGGAAGGAGAATCCGGTTAAACCGGTTATGAAAAAGAAATTTGCAGCCTGGTGGTAACTATGGTTATCTTATGATTTTATCTTACAGGGCAAATATGAGAAGTTCATGCAGTTATGGTAAACGCTTTCGGAACAATTTGTGAACGGATGTTCATATTTTTTGCTTTGGCGCGTACATTTACGGGTTTGCGGTGTCCTGATACTTGCACTTCGCGGGAAAATGGCGTACCATAGCAGAGAGTAAAAAAGCGTTTTTACGGGAGGTAGGACATGATTAATTGTTCCAGATGCGGAGCACTCTGCGGTGAGGGCGAGCACTTTTGCAGAAATTGCGGCGCTCCTCTGATGCAGGTGCCTGAAAATACGGTTCCTGACGCAGAAGGATACAGGGGGACTGAAGGTTATGGCGGCCCCGGCGGCGCGAACGGATACGACAGTATAAACGGATATGACAGCGCGAACGGATATAATGGTGCAAACGGTTATACCGGCGCATACAATACGAATGGATATGACGGGATGAACCGTCAGGGCGGCTATGGCGGAGCGTTCGGACAGCAGGGAGCTTACGGACAGCAGGGACCTTACGGGCAGCAGGGACCTTACGGACAGCAGGGAACCTACGGACAGGCGGGTCAGTACGGACAGCACGGTCCCTATGGCTATGCGCCGTACGCGCCGTATCCCCTGAACACGACAGGTATCAAAAAGAGAAATATTGCCCTTGCCATTATCTTCTCCATTATTACGCTGGGCATCTACAGTATTTACTGGATGATCAAGATGAATAATGAGATCAACCAGCTGGCAGACGAGCCGAATGCCACTTCCGGCGGACTGGTGTTCCTGTTCAGCCTGATTACCTGTGGCATCTACAGCATTTACTGGCTCTACCGGATGGGACAGAGAAGCGACAAGATCAAGGGAAGCACCAGTTCGGAAATTCTGTATCTGATCCTGGGTATTTTCGGCCTGAGCATCATCGCCTATGCTCTGATTCAGGATACAATTAACAATGCGGTGGGGGCCTGATCCGGGACATTGACGGCCCGCCGCAAGTTCGATAACGCGGCTGAAGCTCGGCAGAACCGGCGGAAGCTCGGCAGAACGGGACTTGAATTCTGAATGAAGACGCACATTCTGAGAGAATAAGAAAAGCGGTTATCTGATATTTATAATGCAAAGAAACAAAACATCCATGAGGGTGTCCGGAAGATGACGGATCCCCTCTTTTTTTGTACAAAATGCAATACATTTATCTGGAAAAGCCCTCTTTACTTGTCTATTTAATAACAATCCTTGACTATGCAAAAAAAACTGACTATGCTTTTGTTTGGGTTTAGAGTGTATTGGGTGAAAACAATAAACCATGTGGTAACAGGAGGGTGTAGCAAATGACAAATTCGGCAGTTTTTCTGGTCCCGCTGGCCGGTGTGCTGGGACTGGCATTCGCTCTGATTTTCGCGAATCAGGTGCGCAGGGAGGACACCGGCACGGACAGGATGAAGGAGATCGCCTCCGCCATCCATGAGGGCGCTTCCGCTTTTCTGGCGGCTGAGTACAGGGTGCTCGTTATCTTTGTCGCGGTACTGTTTCTGGTGATCGGTTTCGCGCTGCAGAACTGGGTAGAGGCTATCTGCTTTGTGGTCGGCGCGGCGTTCTCAATTCTTGCAGGCTTCTTTGGCATGCAGGTGGCTACGCTGGCAAATGTGCGCACGGCGAACGGCGCGCGGGTATCCGGCATGGCGAAGGCCCTGTGGATTGCATATCACGGCGGTGCCGTCATGGGATTCTGTGTCGTTGGCCTGGGTGTGTTCGGGGCCAGCGTGATCTATTTTCTGACCGGCAACCCGGACGTTCTGTTCGGATACAGCCTGGGTGCTTCTTCTGTGGCGCTGTTCGCCCGTGTCGGCGGCGGTATCTACACGAAGGCAGCTGATGTCGGCGCAGACCTGGTCGGTAAGGTTGAAAACAACATTCCGGAGGATGATCCCCGGAATCCCGCGGTTATCGCGGACAACGTGGGCGACAATGTCGGTGATGTGGCCGGCATGGGCGCGGACCTCTTTGAGTCTTATGTCGGAGCGCTGATCTCGGCTGTGTCTCTGGGCCTGGCATCCGGTTTTGCGGCCAATGGAGCGCTGTATCCCCTGTTCCTGGCGGCTGTCGGCATCGTCGCATCCATCATCGGAACCTTTTTCGTAAAGGGAAAGGACGGCGGTGACCCGCAGAAGGCCCTGAATATGGGAAGCTATGTGGCCTATATCATCGTGATCATAGCCGCCTGCATCCTCAGCAGCACCATGCTGGGATCCGTGAAGCCGGCCATTGCCGTTATCTTCGGCCTGCTTGTCGGTTTCGCGATCGGTCAGATGACAGAGGTGTTTACGTCTGAGAAGTATTCCTCTGTCAAAAAGATCGCCGAGCAGTCCCAGACCGGTGCGGCGACTACCATCATCTCCGGCCTGGCGGTCGGCATGAAGTCCACGGTGGTTCCGATTCTCTGCATCTGTGTGGGCATTGTAGTTTCCTATATGGTATGCGGTCTGTACGGCATCGCGCTGGCGGCAGTCGGCATGCTGGCGACAACCGGCAGCACCATTGCTGTTGACGCCTATGGCCCGATCGCAGACAACGCGGGCGGCATCGCCGAGATGTCTGAGCTGGATGAGAGTGTCCGCGAGATCACCGACAAGCTTGACGCTGTCGGAAACACCACAGCCGCTATCGGCAAGGGATTTGCCATCGGCTCCGCGGCTCTGACGGCTCTCGCGCTGTTCGTTTCCTATGCACAGGCTGTAAAGCTGGACAAAATCGATATTATGGATCCGAAGGTTATTGTCGGTCTGTTCATCGGCGGCATGCTGACCTTCCTGTTCTCCGCACTGACCATGGAGTCCGTCTCCAAGGCGGCTTACAAGATGATCGAGGAAGTCCGCCGGCAGTTCCGCGAGGATCCGGGCATCCTGCAGGGCACCAGCCGCGCTGACTACAGAACCTGCGTCAGCATCTCTACACAGGCAGCCCTTCACGAGATGATCGTTCCCGGCGTCCTGGCTGCGGTATCTCCGATCGTTGTCGGTCTGCTTCTGGGCACGGACGCTCTGGGCGGCATGCTGGCCGGCGCGCTTCTGTCCGGTGTCCTTATGGCCATCTTCATGTCCAACTCGGGCGGCGCCTGGGACAATGCCAAGAAATATGTCGAGGAAGGCAACTTCGGCGGCAAGGGCAGCGAGACGCATCACGCGGCCGTCGTCGGCGATACGGTCGGCGATCCCTTCAAGGATACGTCAGGCCCGGCCATCAATATCCTGATCAAGCTCATGACAGTCGTTTCTCTGGTCTTCGCGCCGCTGTTCATGACGATCGGCAGTCTGCTGTAATCACTGCGGAACCGGTATTAAAAAATATAGAATTTGAATAAATATACGATCCGTAATTGACAAATCGGGTTGGTTCATGGTTAAATTTATTCACGTCCAGGACGAGGAAGTCATGACGTACTTCGCTCGTCCTTTTTCTGTATCTTTTGTTGTCAGGAGGAGATTAGCATGGAAACTTTCACAAGAATCGTGACGATTGTCGATGACTTCGCCTGGGGCCCTGTCATGTTGATTCTGCTGGTGGGCACTGGCCTGTATCTGACCATCCGGTCCGGATTCCTGCAGTTCAGCAAGTTTGGCTATGCCATGAAGAACACACTCGGCAAAGCCTTTCAGAAGCAGCAGGCCGGTGAAGGAGAGATCACGCCTTTCCAGGCCATGACCACAGCCCTTGCGGGAACGGTCGGAACGGGAAATATCGCCGGCGTGACGGGCGCCATTTTTATCGGCGGACCTGGCGCTGTGTTCTGGCTGTGGATCTCGGCACTTGTCGGCATGTGCACAAAATATGCGGAGGTCCTTCTCTCTGTTCAGTACCGTGAGCGCAACGAGCAGGGCGACTGGGTAGGCGGACCGATGTATTATATCAAGAACGGCCTCGGAAAGAACTGGGTATGGCTGGCCTATATCTTTGCCTTCTTCGGCATGGTCGCTTCCTTCGGTATCGGCAACACCACGCAGGTTGACTCTATCGCCACTGCCATCAATACCGCTGTCGATTCCTTCGGCGGCAACGCAGACAGCAACGCCTTCCGTCTGGCGATCGGCGTAATTGTCGCTATCTTTGTTGCCATTGTTATCATCGGCGGCATCAAGCGCATTGGCGCCGTGACGGAGAAACTGGTTCCGGCCATGGCAGTGATCTACATTGTCGCGGCTCTGATCGTTGTCATCGGCAACATCGGCCAGATCGGCACTGTCCTGGGCGCTATCTTCACAGGCGCGTTCAGTCCGAAAGCCATTGCCGGAGGCGCACTGGGCGTCGGCATTATGACAACTATCCAGAAGGGTATCGCCCGCGGCGTATTCTCCAATGAAGCCGGTCTCGGCTCTGCACCGATCGCGCACGCCGCAACTTCTCACACCAGCCCCGTAAAGCAGGGTCTCTACGGCATCTTTGAAGTATTCATGGATTCTATCGTGATCTGTACCCTGACCGCTCTGGCGCTGCTCATGGGACTCTCCGGTCAGGTCGGCATCGACGGGATCGAGTGGGGCGTCAGCCACGGAAGTGAGATGGTCGTGGCAGCCTTCTCCGGCATATTCGGCGGAAAGATCAGTTCGCTGGTAATTGCTGTCGGCCTGAGCCTGTTCGCTCTTTCCACGATCCTGAGCTGGTCGCTGTACGGCGCCCGCTGCTGCGAGTTCCTGTTTGGCAAAGCCTCCCGTGTGGCCACCCTGGTCTACAAGGTTCTGTTCTGCGTCGTCCTGATCGTCGGATCCACCCTTGGTCTGGATCTGGTATGGACGATCGGCGATGCCCTGAACGGCCTGATGGCGCTGCCGAACCTGATTGCCCTGCTGCTGCTGTCCGGTACGATCATCCGCCTCACGAAGGAATTCTTCCGGAGCCCGGAAGCTGCCGAGTGATCCGCAGAGAAGAGAAAAAATGCGCTTGACAATCATATCTCTATTTGATATGATTGTCAGCGTTGACGGGGAGTATTCCCCTCCAACATGGAGTATTCCAGGCTGATATAGCACAGTCGGTAGTGCGCATCCTTGGTAAGGATGAGGTCACCAGTTCGATTCTGGTTATCAGCTCTAGAGTCCGGGGAGCAGCGCAGCTGCTTCCCGGTTTCTTTTTCCTGTTCTTTTACGGTTTATCTTTGCTTTCCTTTATGCAGTGTGCTATAGTACTAGGGATTTGTATCAGACTGATCCGCCCGGGAGCGGTTCGGGCCGGTGCACATGACAATACAAAAGAGCTTCGAGGAGGAAAAAATGGAGAAAGAGACGGTTTCCAGGAACTTTATCGAACAGATCATAGATGAAGATCTGAAGGAAGGGACGTATACGGAGGTCTGCACACGTTTTCCGCCGGAGCCGAACGGATATCTGCACATCGGACACGCAAAGTCTATCCTGCTGAATTACGGGCTGGCAAAAAAATATAACGGCAGATTCAACCTGCGTTTTGACGACACCAATCCGACAAAAGAGCGCACGGAGTTTGTAGATTCCATCAAGCGGGATGTGGCCTGGCTCGGCGCCGAGTGGGAGGACCGGCTGTATTTTGCGTCGAACTACTTTGACAGAATGTACGAGGCGGCAGTCACCCTGATCAAAAAGGGCAAGGCCTTCGTCTGCGATCTGTCTGCGGATGAGATCCGTGCCTACAGAGGCACCCTCACGGAGCCGGGCAAGGACAGCCCCTGGAGAAACCGCAGCATCGAAGAGAATCTGGACCTGTTCGAGAGAATGAAGAACGGAGAGTTTCCGGACGGCAGCCGCGTACTGCGCGCAAAAATCGACATGGCCTCCCCGAACATGAATATGCGTGACCCGGTCATTTACCGCGTTGCCCGCATGAGCCATCACAATACCGGGGACAAATGGTGCATCTATCCGATGTATGATTTTGCCCATCCGCTGGAGGATGCGTTCGAGGGCGTGACACACTCTATCTGCACATTGGAATTTGAGGATCATCGTCCGCTGTATAACTGGGTCGTTCAGGAGGTCGGCTTTGCGCATCCGCCGAAGCAGATCGAATTTGCCAAACTGTATCTCACAAATGTCGTGACCGGCAAACGCTATATCAAAAAGCTGGTGGAGGACGGCATCGTGGATGGCTGGGATGATCCCCGTCTGGTTACGATCGCGGCCCTGCGGCGCAGAGGGTATACGCCGGAGTCCATCCGCACATTTGTGGAACTGGGCGGCGTCTCAAAGGCGAACAGCTCCACGGATTATGCCATGCTGGAGTACTGTATCCGCGATGACCTGAAGCAGAAAGCCCCCCGGCTGATGGCGGTTCTGGAGCCCCTCCGCCTGGTCATTGACAATTATCCGGCAGGACAGACAGAGGAGCTCTGTGTGCCGAATAACCCGGAAAATGAGGAAGCCGGCACCCGGATGGTGCCGTTCTCCGGAGAACTGTTCATAGAGCGCTCTGATTTCATGGAGGAGCCGCCGCGCAAGTATTTCCGTCTCTTCCCGGGCAATGAGGTCCGCCTGATGAATGCCTATTTCGTAAAATGCACCGGCTTCGAGAAGGATGCGGACGGCAATGTGACCACCGTGCACTGCACCTATGACCCGGAGAGCCGCGGCGGAAACAGCCCGGACGGACGCAAGGTCAAGGGCACGATCCACTGGGTTTCCGCGCCGACAGCCGGCCGCGCGGAGTGCCGCCTCTATGAGAATCTGGTTGACGAGGAAAAGGGCGTGTACGACGAAGAGACCGGTGCCGTCAACCTGAATCCCAATTCGCTGACGGTCCTGAAGGATTGTGTTGTGGAGCCGGCCCTCGCGAAAGCGGCTGCCGGTGAAAAATTCCAGTTTGTGCGGAATGGTTTCTTCTGCGCGGACGAGAAACTCTCGAAGCCCGGCGCGCCCGTATTCGGCCGCATCGTATCACTGAAGAGTTCCTTTAAACTTCCCGGATAAAAATATCCGGGTCCGGAACAGCTATAGAGAGGCAGAGACGGGACAGACCGATCATGGACAGAATAAAAGAACTGTATTATAAAAACCGTGAGATTGTAAACTATCTGGTGGTAGGCGTGCTGACGACGATCGTGGCGCTGGCTGTCTATTATATCTGCGTATTCACGTTCCTGGATCCGCAGAATCCGCTGCAGCTGCAGGCGGCAAATGTTATCTCATGGATTGCCGGCGTCAATTTCGCGTATGTGACAAACCGGAAATATGTATTTGAGAGCAAAGACCCGCATATCCTGAAGGAGATGGTTTCCTTCTACGCGGCCCGGCTGGTGACGCTCGGCATGGATATGGGCACCATGTTCCTGATGGTGACGGTCGCCGGGATCAATGACAAGTTCGCCAAGCTGGTGGCACAGTTCCTGGTCATAGTATTTAATTACATCTTCAGCAAACTGCTGGTGTTCCGCGGACAGAAAGGGTAATCTGCTCCCGGCGGGACCGGCAGGATATTACAGCGGCACACTTAATCAGCACTCGATGACGTCGAGTGCTGATTTTTTTCTTGACTTTTATCCGCCCCGGTTCTATGATGGTAGGCAATGAGAAAAGAATCAGGAAGGAGTGTGGTTTTCATGGAAATGAGGCATGGGAATCTTTCAATTAACAGTGATAATATTTTTCCTATTATAAAGAAGTGGATGTACTCTGATAAGGACATCTTTATCAGAGAAATGATCTCCAACGGCTGCGATGCCATCACCAAGCGCAAAAAGCTGGACGCGGTCGGCGAGGTACAGCTGCCGGAGGGGTACAAGCCCCGCATTGAGGTCGTTGTGGATGACAAGGCCAAGACACTGTCGTTCACAGATAACGGACTGGGCATGACGGCGGACGAAGTGGTAAAGGATATCACGGAGATCGCTTTTTCCGGCGCTGCAGAGTTCCTGGAGAAGTACAAAGACAAGGCGGACCAGGACCAGATTATCGGACATTTCGGCCTTGGCTTTTACTCGGCATTCATGGTCGCGGAGCAGGTGGATATCGATACGCTGTCCTTCCTGGAGAACGCGGAGCCTGTGCACTGGGAGTGCGACGGCAGCACGGAGTATGACATGGGTCCGGGAACGCGCACGGAGGTGGGCACGACCATCACGCTGCACCTGAATGAGGACAGCCTGGAATTTGCAAACGAGTACCAGGTTCGTGAGACGCTGGAGAAGTACTGCTCCTTCATGCCGGTGGAGATTTACCTGCGCCGTGAGGGCGCGGAGCCGCAGACAGAGATCATTGATGAGAGCGAGCTGCGTGACGATGATGTGGTGATCGAGCACATCCACACAGACGCGAAGTTTGAAGAGAAGGAAAACGAGAACGGAGAAAAAGAGCAGGAAGAGGTATCACCTGCGAAGGATGAGGTAAAGATCCGGAAGCGCCCGGTGCCGGTCAACGACATTCACCCGCTGTGGACAAAACAGCCGTCAGAATGCACAGAGGAGGAATACCGTGAGTTTTACCGGCACGTATTCCTGGATTACAAGGAGCCGCTGTTCTGGATTCACCTGAATATGGATTATCCCTTTAATCTGAAGGGCATTCTGTATTTCCCGCGGATCAACACGGAGTACGATTCCATAGAGGGGAAAATCAAGCTGTACAACAATCAGGTCTTTATCGCGGACAACATCAAAGAAGTCATCCCGGAGTACCTGATGCTGCTGAAGGGCGTGATCGACTGCCCGGATCTGCCGCTGAATGTGTCCAGAAGCGCTCTGCAGAATGACGGCTTTGTCAAAAAGATTTCCGATTATATTTCCAGGAAGGTCGCGGATAAGCTGACGGGCATGTGCAAGACAGACCGCGAGAACTACGAGAAGTACTGGAATGACATCAGCCCGTTCGTCAAGTTCGGCTGCCTGAAGGATGAGAAGTTCTCTGAAAAGGTTATGGATTATATCCTGTATGAGAACCTGGACGGCAAATTCCTGACGCTCGAGGATGTGCTCAGGGAAGCAGAAGGCACTGCGCCGGAAGAAGAGAAGAAGGACGGTCCGGCAGAAGACGGGGAAAACGTGTCCGAAGCGGCGCAGGAAACAGACGCAGCGCCGGATGCGGGACAGACAGGTGCTGCAGAGGAAGACAAGGATACCGGAGATGACGGGAAGGAGCCGGAGAAGACTACCGTCTATTATGTCACGGACCGCGCGCAGCAGAGCCAGTACATCCAGATGTTCCGCGCGCAGGGCATGGACGCGGTGATCATGAAATACACCATTGACCAGCCGTTCATCTCTCACGTAGAACAGAAAAAGGAAAATGTGCGGTTCCAGCGGATCGACGCTGACGTGACCGAAGTCCTCAGGGAAGACGGCGCTGACCTGAAGGAAGAGTCTGAAAAGCTGCAGGAGCTGTTCCGCAGGGAGCTTGGCAAAGAAAAGCTCGAGGTACGCGCGGAGAACCTGAAGGATGAAGCGACCTCGGCCATGATTACCATATCGGAGGAGAGCCGCCGCATGAGCGACATGATGCGGATGTACGGCATGGGCGCGGACGATGATATGTTTGCCGCGCAGACTACGCTGATTCTGAACGCGAGGAACCCGCTGGTCAGCTTCCTGCGCGACCACGCCGACAGTGAGGATGCCGGCCTGCTGGCCCGCCAGATCTATGACCTGGCCCTGCTGGCAAACCGTCCGCTCTCTCCGGAGGAGATGACTGCTTTTGTATCCCGCAGCAATGAAATCCTGCTGCGCCTGACAAAATGAGCAGCGGAAAACAGAGGGAGAATCTGTACCTGATCGGATTCATGGGCTGCGGCAAATCTGCGGTCGCGCGCGGCTTCCGGAGCCTGTACGGCATGCCTGTCACGGAGATGGACCGGCAGATAGAAGAACAGGAAGGCATGTCTGTCTCCGAGATATTTAAGAAAAAAGGCGAAGCCTGCTTCCGTTCTCTGGAGACGGCCCTTCTGGAAACACTCTCCGGACAGTGCGGCCTGGTGGTTTCCTGCGGCGGAGGCGTTCCCCTCCGCCGCGAAAATGTCGATCTCATGCGGCAGGGCGGCAGAATCGTCTGGCTGAAGGCCGTACCGGAGACCATACTGGAGAGAGTCTCCCGCGATGACCGGAGACCGGTCCTGCGGGGGAAGAAAAACATAAAAGATATCAGCGCACTGATGGAAGAGCGGCGCCCTGCATATGAGGCAGCCGCGGATATCACGATTGAGACGGACGGGAAAAGCATACAGCAGATCTGCGGAGAAATCCTGCAGGAGGCAGGATGCGGAGACTGCAGCGGGACAGGGATATAAACTCTTACAGGAGATCCTGGTCTTCGAGCAGTTTTCGGACAAAGCCGTCCCAGGCAGTATCCAGAGAGCGGTCCGGTGAAAAGGACCGGACGGATGTGCCGGTGGTGACTGTGAGGACATCGCCGCGGTAACGGATATTGAAAAACAGGCCGAATACGTCGGCGGGATCAAGAAAAGGCGCGTGCTTCAGGACCAGCTCCCTGCTCTTTTCCGGCGGGAGCTGCAGGACGATCTGCAGGGAGAGCGGCTGTCTCTGCCCGCGTATGACGGACAGGCAGAAGGGCCTGAGCTCCTGCCACAGTGCGTGGGTGCGGCCTGTCTGCCGCAGCGCCTGCTCCTCCTCCTGCGAATAGAATTCCGGGTGAAGAGAACCGTCGATCCGGAAGGACGCAAAGGTAGTCACGGAGACTTCAGACACGAGAAATGTGTCAAATGTATCCTGCAAGAGCAGCTGTTTCATAAAGCTCCGGATATTTTCAATCTGAAAAGCCTGCATATCGTTCTCCTTTTCCAAAGAAAGAGTATAGCATTTTTTTCAGGAATGCAAGTCCGGCCGGGGCCTTTTCTTTTTTTGATAACGGGTGTATAATACTCTGGATTGTGTTTCTGCCTGCATGGCGGAGAACGTCTTGAAAAAAACGGCAGCCGCAGCTGCGGAAAGGATACGTATATGAGTCAGAAAAAGGTGGACGCCTACAAGGAAGAAAAGAAAAACCGCCAGCAGATTATGAAGAAGGAGAAGATGACCAGAAGGCTGGAGGCCTTCGCTGCAGTTGTTATCTGCATCGCCCTGGTCGCCTGGTTCAGCATAGCGGTGGTCATGCATGCGCGGGCAAGCGCGCCGGTGGAAACCGTCACGACTTCTCTGGATCTGGGCGCGATGGATGACTATTCAGCAAAGCTGGAAGCGCTCGCCGCGGAAGAATAGAGACAAAAAAAGGCTGTGCGCCGTATGACAGAGAATTTCCTGTCCGGCGCACAGCCTTTTGCTGTTATGTGAATCAGTTATTATTACAGCTTGACGACGTTGGCTGCCTGCATGCCCTTCGGTCCCTCGACAACATCATAAGAGACGGCCTGTCCCTCGTCCAGGGTCTTGAAGCCTTCACTCTGGATAGCGGTGAAGTGCACGAATACATCCTTTCCGTCTTCGCCGGTGATAAAGCCAAATCCTTTTTCGGCATTGAACCATTTAACAGTTCCCTTGTTCATTTCTGGTACCTCCAACAATTGTTTACATTAGTTTTTTTCACGTGAACTGCAAAATCAATCCCCTGCCAAAGACTTGTTCTCGCTGTTTGCGTGTCAACAGCAATTATAGACATGCCGTTTGGCAATGTCAATACATATTTCTGTTGTAGAATCATAATTCCTGCCGCCTTGTGCGACCAAGGCAGCAGACGCGCGGCAGAGCGGCAGCGGCGGGAGTTATTCTTGAAAACAGGGCCTGTTTACTATATAATCAGAACATCTATAAACCGCCCCGGAAAAAGGCAGGATAAGAATATGCATACAATACTGATCAAGAACGGAAGACTGTTGGATCCGGACAGAGGCCTGGATGTGACCGGCGACCTGTATCTGAAGGACGGCCTGATAGCCGTGCTGCCGGAAGACGCCGCCGATGCTGATGAGGTGATAGATGCCTCCGGCTGTTATGTACTGCCCGGCCTGATCGACATGCATGTGCACCTGCGTGACCCGGGACAGACCTGGAAAGAAGATATCAGCAGCGGCAGCCGGGCGGCAGCGGCCGGCGGCTTTACCACGATTGTGGCCATGCCGAATACCAGACCGGTCATAGATGATCCGGACCGGGTCAGCTATGTGATGAACAAGGCTGAATCTGTCTCGCCGATCCGCGTACTGCAGGCAGGAGCGGCAACCGTCGGACAGCAGGGTGCGGAGCCGGCGCCGCTCGAAGAGATGGTATCCAGGGGCATTCCGGCAGTCAGCGAGGACGGAAAATCCGTCATGAACGCAGCCGTCTGCCGGGAAGTCATGCGGCGCTCTGCCGCGCTGGGCATTCCGTTCCTGGATCACTGCGAAGACGCGTCCCTGGCCGCCGGCGGCTGCGTAAACGCGGACGAGAAAGCAGAGAAAGAAGGACTGCCGGGCATCACCAATTCGACAGAGGATGTGATTGCCGCGAGGGATATTCTGCTGGCGGCAGAGACAGGTGTTCACCTGCATCTGTGCCATTGCTCTACTGCGGGCAGCGCGGCGATGCTCAGACGGGCCAGAGAAGCCGGACTGGATGTATCCGGAGAGGTCTGCCCGCACCACTTTACACTCACGAGCGCGGACCGGACAGCGGGGGATACCAATTACAAGATGAACCCGCCCCTGCGTACGGAGACAGACAGGCAGGCACTGCTGGAGGGGCTCAGGGACGGCACTTTTGAGGTGATCAGTACGGACCACGCGCCGCACAGCAGACAGGAAAAAGAGGCGTCCATGACGGCGGCGCCCTTTGGCATAGTGGGACTGGAGACGGCCGTTCCCCTGGTCATCACGGAACTCGTTGAGAAAGGAATTCTCACACCCCTGCAGATGGCAGAGAAGATGAGCGGCAATCCCGCCCGGATCCTTCATCTGTCGGACCGGGGCTCACTCCGGAAAGGGATGGCGGCGGATATCGTCATCATTGACCCGGCGGAGGAATACAGGATTGATCCCGCTGCATTTGTCTCAAAAGGACGCAATACGCCCTTTGGCGGACGGCGCGTGCACGGACGCGTGAAGATGACGATCTGCGGCGGAAGGGTGGTGTACAGGCATTCGTGAAGCGTGATGATGTCCGGGCAGCACGAATCCGGCGCAGGCACGCTTTCGCTGCCTCGTCCGCGCAGCGGTTCTAAGCTCCCGCGCTGCGGATCGCTAAGTACCGGCGGGACTCGAAGCACCTGCACCTGGATTGTGCGGCCCGTCCTTAAGAGGCTGAGTGACAAGAGAGGAAATACATATGATTAACAAACTGGTTGAGAAAATACGGCGCACGCAGGCGCCGGTGGTCGTCGGTCTGGATCCGATGCTTTCGTATGTGCCGGAGCAGGTCAGGGATAAGGCTTTTGCCGAGTATGGCGAGACCCTGGAAGGAGCGGCTGAGGCTGTCTGGCAGTTTAACAGGGCCATTGTGGATGCTGTCTGTGACCTGATCCCCGCGGTGAAACCGCAGGCGGCCATGTATGAGCAGTTCGGCGTTCCGGGGATGGCGGCCTATGAGAAGACGGTCGCCTACTGTCAGAGCAAGGGCCTGATCGTCATCGGCGACATCAAGAGGGGCGATATCGGGTCCACTTCCGAAGCCTATGCAGCCGGCCACCTGGGCCATGTGCAGGTCGGAAGCAAGACCCTGGCGGGCTTCCATGAGGATTTTGCCACGGTCAACCCCTATCTGGGAAGCGACGGGGTCCGTCCTTTCCTCAAAGTGTGCGCGCAGGAGAAGAAGGGGATTTTCGTTCTTGTAAAAACATCGAATCCGTCCAGCGGCGAGCTGCAGGACAGACTGGTCGACGGGAAGCCGCTGTATGAGCATGTGGGCAAAATGGTGGACGAGTGGAGCCGGGAACTCATGGGAGATGCATGGAGCTACGTGGGTGCCGTCGTCGGCGCCACGTATCCGGAGATGGGCCGCGTTCTGCGGGAACTGATGCCGAAGAGCTACATCCTGGTGCCGGGATACGGGGCGCAGGGCGGCCGGGCGGAAGACCTGCGGAACTTTTTCGACGCAGACGGCCTGGGAGCCATCGTCAACTCATCCCGCGGCATTATCTGCGCATGGCAGAAGGAAACATACGCCCGTTTCGGCGCGGATGCCTTCGCGGAGGCAAGCCGGCAGGCGGTGAAGGATATGATCGCGGACATACACCGCGGCCTGGGACTGTGAGGCGGTCTGGTATATATATGAAAAAGATAAAAGGGACAATCGTTTATCAGGGTTCCCCTGCCGCGGGAATCTATGATCTGAGGATACAGGCACCCGAGATTGCGGCGGCAGCCGTGCCGGGACAGTTTGTCAATGTATACTGCCGGGACGGGAGCCGTCTCCTGCCGCGGCCGATCAGCCTGTGCTGCTGCGATGCCAAGACCGGTGAAATCCGGCTGGTATACCGCGCGGCCGGTGCCGGCACGAAAGAGTTTTCAGGCATGAAGGCCGGTGAAGACCTGGAGCTGCTCGGGCCTCTGGGAAACGGATTTCCGCTTCGTGAGGCGGCAGGGAAACGCGTCTTCCTGGTGGGAGGCGGCATAGGAATTCCTCCGATGCTGCAGACCGCCCGGACGCTGCAGGCCGCGCCGGAAGAGATGCAGCCCGCAGCAGTGACTGCGGTCCTGGGATACCGGGACAATACCTTCCTGGCGGATGAATTTGCGGAGGCGGCGGAGACAGTTCTGGCCACGGAGGACGGAAGCGCCGGAACGAAGGGAACCGTGCTGGATGCCATACAGGAGAGAAACCTGCGGGCAGACGTGATCTTTGCCTGCGGCCCGAAGCCCATGCTGCGGGCGCTGAAGAACTATGCGGCAGAGGCGGACATTGCCTGCTGGATTTCACTGGAAGAGAGGATGGCCTGCGGGATCGGCGCTTGTCTGGCCTGCGTCTGTGAAACGGCGGGTGTGGACGCTCACTCCCACGTGCATAATGCGCGCGTGTGCAAGGACGGGCCGGTGTTTGCGGCGGAGGATGTCGTGCTGTAAGTGCCCGATCCCTGCCTGCGTCCGTCTGGACACTTTCAAAACCTATACATTGTGAGAGTGAATAAGCGAACGTCCGCACAGATGCATATATCGCAACGCCCTAAGTCCTCGAAAGCATGAAACTCTATGGCTTTCATGCGCTTCCT
>CAMODP010000016.1 GCA_946611445.1 uncultured Eubacterium sp. | reverse complement strand
GTCCCTGTCCGGCTTTCTCCTGCAGACCTTTTTTGAGAATCCCATCGCGGGCCCCTTTGTCCTGGGTATTTCCTCGGGCGCAAAAATGGTGGTCGCCCTGGTCATGATCTATTTCATCGGCATTGCGGGCAGGGTGTCTTCCTACGCGCTGATTGCGGCGGCTTTCCTGGGCTCGCTGATGTCTACCGGCTTCATCCTGCTGTGCGCCCGGGCGGTAAAGAACATGTCCGGCCTGCTGGTGGCCGGCATTATGGTCGGCTATATCTGTTCGGCCGTGACGGAGTTTGTCATTACATTTGCCGAGGATTCGGACATAGTCAACCTGCACGGCTGGTCGCAGGGAAGCTTTTCCGGCATGAACTGGGGCAATGTCTATATCGCCCTTGTCGTTGTCGGCATCGCGGCCACGCTGACCTTCTTCATGTCAAAGCCGATCGGCGCATTCCAGCTGGGGGAGGCCTATGCACAGAGCATGGGCGTCAACGTAAAGCGTTTCCGCGTCATGCTGATCCTCCTGTCCAGTATCCTCTCGGCGACGGTGACCGCCTTTGCCGGTCCGATTTCTTTCGTGGGAATCGCCGTGCCCTTCCTGATGAAGCGGGCGCTCGGCACAGCGCGGCCGCTGGTGGTGATACCGGCCACCTTCCTCGGCGGCGGCGTGTTCTGTATGGTCTGCGACCTCATAGCGAGAATGGCATTTGCACCGACCGAGCTGAATATCAGTACGGTAACCTCTGTTTTCGGCGCGCCGATCGTGATATTCATGCTGGTGAAGAGACACAGCGGGAGGTAGAGCAGATATGGAGAAATACTATTTTCAGCTGGACCAGCTGTCTGTCGGATACAATGGGAAAGCGATCATCAGAGATATCAATATCGGCATTGAGCAGGGAGAGATTGTCACGCTGATCGGCCCCAACGGCGCCGGAAAATCAACCATTCTCAAGAGCATTACCCGGCAGCTGGACCTGATCAAAGGCACCGTGCGTTTCGATGACAAGGAGCTGCGCTCATATTCCTACCGGGACCTGTCCTGCAAGATGGCCGTTGTGCTCACGGAACGCATGAAACCGGAACTCATGACCTGCCATGACATCGTCGCAACGGGCCGTTATCCCTATACAGGCCGCCTGGGCATTCTCTCCGCAGAGGACGAGAGAAAAGTTGAAGAAGCCCTGAAGGCCGTGCACGCTGACGACCTGGGAGGCCGTGACTTCAACGCGATCAGTGACGGACAGCGCCAGAGGGTGCTGCTGGCCAGGGCCATCTGCCAGGAGCCGGAGATCATCCTGCTGGATGAGCCGACGTCCTTCCTGGATATCCGGCACAAGCTGGAGCTGCTGGCGATCCTCCGGAACATGGCGAAGAGCAAAAACATCACCGTCATCATGTCGCTGCACGAGATTGACCTGGCCCAGAAGGTCTCCGACAAAATCATCTGTGTAAAAGGAGACCACATCTTCCGCTACGGCAGACCGGAGGACATCTTCGAAGAAGAGGCGATCCGGGGCCTGTACGAGATCGACAACGGTTATTTCGATCCTCTGTTCGGCAGCATCGAGCTCCCGAAGGTGGAGGGAGAGCCGGAGGTCTTCGTCATCGCCGGCTGCGGCACCGGCATACCGGTATACCGAATGCTGCAGAAAACGAACGTTCCCTTTGCCACGGGCATTCTGCACACCAACGATGTGGATTACCGCCTGGCCCGCCTGCTGGCCGCGGCGACGGTCACGGAAGAGCCGTTCCGGGAGATCAGCGTAGAAGCTATGGCGGACGCAAGGGCCCTGATCGGGAAATGCGGCCGGGTGCTGATGACCGGCGTACCGATCGGAGATACAAACCGGCGGCTCACAGAGCTGGCTGAAGACGCGCGGCGCGCCGGAAAGCTGGAGATGATTTAAGGTGACTCACCCCATTTTACCCCTTGCCGATCCGGCATATTCTGGGTACAATGGGTAGCATGAAAAAAATCCTACAAAAAACACTGATCCTGCTGGCGGTCCTGCTGGCGGGGATGGCTGTGTTTTCTACGAGAATCAACCAGAGAGAAGCCGTGCAGGCTTCCCAGGAGAGAGAACCGGGTCTGCCCGTTGTCTATATGCAGGTTGAGGGCGTTACGGTCAATCCCATGACGGGATACCGCCAGGTCCTGTCTGAATCGGCGGAACGCGAAAGCGTGACGCCGCTGGCCTCTGACCGCTCACTGACTGTACAGATTCAGCCCTTCGGACAGACTGTCAGCAGTGTCAGCTACCAGGTGTCCATGACGGACGGCAGTCTTCTGGAGAACGGGCAGCTCACCCGGTTTTCAGAAGAAAACGGCGTGATGACCGCGACGTTTACGCTGCAGTCGCCTATCAGGCTGAATCAGGAATTTACGCTCCGCTTCATGCTGGACGTGGGCGGCGCACCCGTCTACTACTACACGAGACTTGTGCAGAGCACAGGGATCAGCCTGGCGGGTTACCTGAGTTTCGCGGAAAACTTCTACATGACGGCCCTGGAAAAAAATGCCGCCGTGGACCTGGTGGATTACCTCGAGTCAGATGATACCGCCGCCAACCGGAGTTTTCACGATGTCAATATCCACTCCAGCCTGGACCAGGTATCCTGGGGCAGCATGAAGCCAAAGCTGGTGCGGCGCGCGGTGCCTGTGATCCGGGAAGTCAACGCCACGACATCGACAATAGAGATGGTCTATGTGATTCGTTCGGAGCAGTCTGATGAGATCAGCATTGCCGCGGAGGGCGCTGTCAAGAACGGCGTCGAGGCCAGTTCCGTTCTGGATTCTTCCGCGGAGACGAAGTCGGTCCGGAACCGCACAGAGTTCTATTCTGTCAGGGATTCTTACCGCCTCCGCTACAAATCCGGCGAGGTCATGCTCCTGAACTTTACGCGGTCTGCCACGCAGATTTTTGACGCGACCCTGCCGGTGCTGACCGGGGACGGCATTAATCTGGGCGTGCAGGACCGGAATGTGGAATTTCTTGCCAATGAAGACGGCGATATGGCGGCCTACGTCGCCAACGGGGACCTGTGGCTGTATGACCGCAGCGAGAACCGGGCTGTCTGCGTTTACACGTTCCGGCAGACGGATGACCGTTCTGTCTCGGCGGCTCTGCTGCCCGACACCCGCACCTACAGCACGGATCACGGGATTTCCATCAAGCGCCTGGAAAACAACGGTGACATGACCTTCGTCGTGTACGGCTATATGGCTTCCGGCAGCTATGAGGGAAACATGGGTGTGCTGGTGTGCACCTACTCGGCCGAAGAACAGATCGTGGAGGAAAAGCTGTTCCTGCCGCTTGCCCAGAGTTTTGCCGTCCTGGACAGGAACATCTCGCGTCTGAATTACGTGGACGACAGTGACCATCTGTACCTGTTCCTGAGCAGTGAAATCTGCAGAATTGATCTGACAGACGGCTCTTATACAGTGGTACAGGCCGGCATCACGCCAGACTGCTTCATGGCCTCCCGCAGCCAGGAAACCGTGGCCTGGATGAATGGCAGCGATCCGCTTCAGACGGACAACATCACATTCATGAACCTGCGGACCGGCCGGAAGACACGGCTGGATGCCGGTCCGGGCGAAAAGCTGCGGGCGCTCGGCTTCGTCAATGAAGATCTGGCCTGCGGCAGGGTGCGTGACGGGGACATCCTTTCCGACGCCCTGGGCAATATCGCTGCCGGGATGTACCGCATCCAGATCATCAATATGAGCGGGGAAAGCAGAAAGGACTATCAGAGAGAGGGCACCTATATCACTGACGTGAGCTGGGAAACGGACTCCATGAAGATGATCCTCTCTGAAAAGACAGAAAACGGATACGCGGAAACCGGTGTTGACCATATCATGAACAACAGCAAGAGCAGCACGGCGGTCGTTCTCGAAAGCATCGTGACCAACCGGGCGCAGGAGCAGATGACACTGGTCTTTGAACAGCCGGGCTACACCACCGGGCTCGAAGTGCTCTACGCCGGCGTCCGTCGGGCAGAGACCCATTCGGAGACGGTTCTGGAATGGCCGCAGAGTGTGGAAGACCGGTATTACGTCTATGTGGAAGGCCGGCTGAACGCCATCCTTACAGATTCCAGCCAGGCCGTAAAGCTGGCGGATGCCCAGTCAGGCATTGTCCTGGACGCGGCGCAGCGGTACATTTATGAAAGGGGCAACTGGGCGGTCGCCCTGGTCCTGGATATAGAGTCCATTCCCGAGGCGGTCCTGACCGCGCCGCTGGATAAAGCGGCACTGCAGGAGACGCTGGGGGACGGGTACAAAGTCCTGAACCTGACCGGATGCTCACAGGAAGCGATTTCATACATGATCTCCAGGGGCTATCCTGTCCTCGCAAAGTCATCCGCATCCGGGAATGTCCTGGTCGTCGGATATGACGTGGACAATGTGTGGGTCTATGATCCCGCCAAAGAGAACCAGATCCGGGCAATCGCCTCTGATGATTCCCGGGACCTGTTCCTGGCCAACGGGAACCAGTTTCTGTCATACATGGAAGTATAAAATGACTGCAGCGCCAAAGGCACTGAACCCACGCAGACTGCTTTTGCCAGATCATAAACAAAGAGAGGGAAGATAAAAAATGGAAAAAATGACAACTGTCCGTGAGATCTTTAAAGATCCTGAAAAATACCTGGGCCGGTCCGTCCGCGTAGGCGGATGGGTCCGCAGCATCCGGGATTCCAAAACCTTCGGGTTCCTGGTCCTGCACGACGGCACTTATTTCGACACGCTGCAGGTCGTATACGGGGACAGGCTGGAGAACTTCGCGAAGATTTCCTCCCTGAACGCCGGATCTGCCGTCATCGTCGAAGGCGTTCTTACTCCTACGCCGCAGGCTAAGCAGCCTTTTGAGATCCAGGCAGACAGCATCGCCGTGGAGGGCGAGTCGGCGCCGGACTATCCCCTGCAGAAAAAGAGACATACGCTCGAATACCTGCGCACCATGACGCATCTGCGTCCGCGCACAAACACCTTCCAGGCTGTTTTCCGCGTGCGCTCGCTGGCAGCCTATGCCATACACCGCTTTTTCCAGGAGAGAGGCTATGTCTATGTCCACACGCCGCTGATCACCGGCAGTGACGCGGAGGGCGCCGGCGAGATGTTCCGGGTGACCACCATGGATCCTGAGAACCTGCCCCGCACAGAGAGCGGCGAGATCGATTACAGCCAGGACTTTTTTAAGAAGATGACCAGCCTGACCGTGAGCGGCCAGCTCAACGGCGAGACCTTTGCCCAGGCCTTCCGGAATATCTATACCTTCGGGCCCACCTTCCGCGCGGAGAATTCCAACACGACCCGGCACGCAGCCGAGTTCTGGATGATCGAGCCGGAAATGGCCTTCATGGATCTGGACGACGATATGGACGTGGCAGAAGATATGCTGAAGTATATCATCCGCTATGTGATGGAAAACGCTCCTGCGGAAATGGATTTCTTCAACCGCTTCGTAGACAAGGGGCTGATAGAGCGGCTGGAGCATGTGGCCGGCTCGGAATTCGGAAGGGTCACCTATACAGAGGCCGTGAAGCTGCTGGAGGAGCACAACGATGAATTCCAGTACAAAGTCTCCTGGGGCTGCGACCTGCAGACGGAACATGAGCGGTATCTGACAGAGAAGGTCTTCAAGAGACCCGTGTTCGTGACCGACTATCCGAAGGAGATCAAGGCCTTTTATATGAAGCAGAATCCCGACGGCAAAACCGTCGCCGCCGCGGACTGCCTGGTGCCCGGCATCGGCGAGATCATCGGCGGCAGTCAGAGGGAAGAAGACCTGCAGAAGCTGGAGACCCGCATGGATGAGCTGGGAATGAACAAAGAGGATTACCAGTTCTATCTGGACCTCCGCCGCTACGGCACGACCCGCCATTCCGGCTTCGGCCTGGGCTTTGAGCGGTGCGTCATGTACCTGACCGGCATGAGCAACATCCGCGACGTCCTGCCCTTCCCGCGGACAGTGGGTCACTGTGAGCTGTGAGAAATGATGCTGGTTTTTCCAATTCAGAATTGTAAATGCATAATAATATGAAATAGTATTGTTACAAGGTAGCCGTAAAGGTGGACGTATCCCACCTGACCGGTGTGCGTTATACTAAAATAGTCGTCCGCTTGCCACAGCCAGGACGGCTATTTTTTATGGGTCAGGCCGAGAACTGCTCAGATCAAGAGACTGAAAGTCAATGTGATCATAAGCATTTCAAAATTTCCTATAGTCAGACATTGTGCAGAAGAATAGCAGGACACAAAATGTTCACAATTTTTATTAGCACTCACTATTGACGAGTGCTAACAGTTGTGATATAACATACTCAGAACGAAGGAAATGAACAGAATATTTTCAGATCCGGGGTTCAAATTCTTCATATGTCAACAACACTTTATTATAGAAGGAGGAATGAGTTATGTTACTGCCTGATGTTTTTGGAGATAAGTTTTTCAGTGATTTTCTGGATGATCCGTGGAGCAAGAGATTCTTCAGCGCTCCGGCTGTACAGACGCAGCAGATGAGGACTGATGTCAAGGAGACCGAGACAGGATATGAGCTCCAGATCGAGCTGCCCGGATACAAGAAAGAGGATGTCAACGCCGACCTGAAGGACGGCTATCTGACCATTTCCGCTTCCCACAGCGAGAACAAGGATGAGAAGGATACCGAGGGCAGCTACATCCGCAGAGAGCGTTACAGCGGCTCCTGCAGCAGAAGCTTCTATGTAGGCAAGACCATCGAGCCGGAAGACATCCACGCGAAGTTCGAGGACGGCATCCTGAAGCTGGATGTGCCGAAGAAGGAAGTGAAGAAAGTCGAAGAGAAGAAGAGCATTGCAATTGAAGGATGATGAAGCCGTTGATTTCGGGGCCGCGGGGACAGATTCCGCGGCCCCGTTTCATTACAGAGATAAAAACGGGCCGGGGGATCTGTCCTTTTGCGGCCCTCATTCTGAGAGAAAGAAGGTGAGACCATGAAGCGCGATTGCTACGAGGTTCTGGGAGTGCCGAGACATGCCGACGAAAAGGCGATCAAGCGCGCTTACCGGAAGCTCGCCAAACAGTATCATCCGGACACGAACGCCGGAAACGCAGACGCGGCAAAACGGTTTCAGGAAGTCGGAGAAGCATACGGCATCCTGAGTGATCCGGAGAAAAAGGAAATATATGACCAGTACGGCTGGGAGGCTTTTGAGAACGGCATGGATCCGAAGGCCTACCGGGATGCCAGGCGGGAGTGGGAGGCCCGGGGCGGCGGACAGGCCTGGGGTCCGCAGAATTTCGCGGGAGGACAGACCTGGGATTCCCGGGGCTTCGGCGGCGATCCGACGGAATTCTTCCGCCATTTTTCGGGAAGCACCTCTACCAGGGACGGCGACGGGACGACGTATCATACCTGGCATTTCAGCGGTGATCCGGGCTCAGCCGGCGGGTTTGAAGATATATTCGGAGATCTGTTCGGAAAAGGCGGCGCCGGGAATGCCTATGACAGCGGTTTCCGGGGCGGAAAAGGATTTTCCCGTGACTCCGGTGCCTTCCGCGGCAGCGGCTTCGGAGAGATGCCGGAAGCATATGACAGAGAAGCAGACATTCGCATCTCCTTTGAAGAGGCTGTATACGGCTGTACAAAGACAATCCGACTGAGCGGTCAGGACACAGGCGGGAACGCGCCGGGCAGCGGAGCCGGGAGCAGCTCCAGTACACTGCAGGTGGATATTCCCGCCGGAATCGAGAACGGAAAAAAACTCCGTCTGCGCGGCAGGGGAGCCAGGCGGCCGGACGGAAGCTGCGGAGATCTCTTCCTGCGCGTGGAAGTGCAGGAGAAGCCAGGGTTTACCCGAAAGGGCAGGGATATATACACAGAGGCAGAGATTCCCTTTGTCACGGCAGCTCTGGGCGGCGAGACGAAGCTGCCGACCCTGCGGGGCCAGGTTCTCTGCCGGATTCCCGCCGGCACCCAGTCCGGCAGCAGGATCCGTCTGAAGGGAAAAGGCGTGCCGGCCGGCAAAAACGGAGCGGCAGCGGGACATGAATATGTGACAATACGGATTCAGGTGCCGAAGCATCTGAGCCCCGAGGAAGTGAAAGCCCTGCGGGCATTTGAACGGGCAGGCGGCAGGGAAACGGTGCAGGGGCAGGCCGCGCGCACCGCGTAAGCGCACGCGGATATCCATTCCCCTGGGCCGGGGATCTGCAGAAAAAAAGAAACAGGAAACATGCACAGGAACAACAACGTGTTCCGTGCAGTTTTCTGTTTCTTTTTTTCGCAGATCTTAGCCCTGGAGACTGAAGCAAGGAGCCGGAGAAAACCTCAGGCCGGCTTGAACTCGCTCTTCTCGGCGCCGCAGATCGGGCATACCCAGTCGTCCGGAAGATCTTCAAAGGCTGTGCCGGGGGCGATGCCGTTGTCCGGATCGCCGGCAGCCGGATCGTAGATATATCCGCAGGGATCACATTCATATTTTGCCATAGTCTGTACGTCCTTTCCTGTTTTTTATGCCGTTATTATAAAAGACTGCGGGGGCCGTGTCAATCTCCGGGTCCGGAAGCGGCTGTCAGCCGCTGTATGTCAGAGAATTGATTATGGAATAAAAACTGTCCGGATCTTCTATGCTGATCATATTCCATTCTTCCTCCGTTCCCGCGTAGACAACATCCGGCGGAGCATTTGCGGCCAGCGCGCCGAGTTCCAGAACCTGCAGGCTTTTGGGCAGATAGAAGGTCGTGACGTTTGTCATTTGAAACGCCCAGCCCTCCATACGTACGACTCCTTCCGGAATAATCATCGCCCCGGATATTTTTTCAAAGAATGAAAAAGCGTCGGCGCCGATGACAGTGACGCCTTCCTGTATGTCGACGGCTGTGATCTGGTCGATATAGCGGACCCATGGCGGCTGCTGTGTGGGCACGCCCCATTCCGGACCGGAAGTGGAATAATTGTACATGGGACCGGAGCCGTAGATGACCAGAGTAGAGCCGTCCAGATACCAGAAGACGTTGTCCCCGCATACGCCGGAAGTATCTGTGGTGCTGTTCCAGGTCAGCTTAAACCATGGGCCTCCCCCGTATGTGCCGGAGGAGGTCGTGGCAGAAACGCCTGCCATGCCGAATCCCCCTTCTTCAAGGTATTCCGGCTGAAAGGTGATCACACCGTTTTCATCGACAGTTATATCTGCCCGGGTCGTATTCCACTGGATCTGTTCCGTGGCATCCGGCGGATATATCTCATAGAGGAGCTGCCGCGGCTCATACGCTTCCAGCGGTGTTATTTCGTAGGGCGTGTTCAGAAACTGAAACCATTGTATGGGTATGTTTTCCGGTTCCGGCGCTTCTGAAGGCAAGGGGTCCTCCTGCGGTTCCGGGTCTGTCGGCTCTTCTGCCGGCACCGGATCTGCCGCCGGCTCTGTCTCTTCTGTCGGGCCGGGCTCTTCCACAGGCTGCGGTACAGACTCTTCCGGTGCCTCTGTACCGGAACCGCTGTCTTCAACAGGTGAAAGCGCTGCGTCCGTATCCTGACCGGACGCAGGAGCCTGGCGGATGGCTGTCGTCTGATCAGCCGGCTCCGGGTCACCCGCGGCAGGTCCTTCGGCAGAAACCTCATGGAAATTCTGTGTGTTCCCGGACTCCGGTGCGCCGGGAAGCGCAGAGCCGTCCGGCTGCGTTTCTGCTTCCGGCGCTGTTCCGGATATTTGCGTGATATCTGTCTGGATAAGCTGCGTTTCCTCTCCTTCGTACTGCCGCGCCGGATCGGCAGATGCATCCGGAGCAGGTTCCGCCGGTGCTTCATCGGAGCGCGGGAAGGGATAGGGAACAGGGCGCGCCAGCAGAGGAAGGTCTTTTCTTTCCCCGGCCGCTTCATCGGTTTCATTCGCGGATCCGGCTGCTTCCGGGGCTTCCGTGTGCGGAATGACTCCCGATTCTTTTTCCGGATGGATGCCGGTGTCTGTATGCCTCTCAAAATGGAAATCAGCAATGCCCGGGGAACGGTCTCCGGAAGCGGTTCCGCCGGTGTATGCTGCCGCGGAGGCATCGGCATCGGCGCTTTCAGGCTGGCCCCGGCCGATCTGACTGACGCCTACACTGATGCCGTTGTCCGGGCCGGAGAGACTGCTTCTGCTGCCGGCAGCCCTGCCGGATATAAGGAAGGAACGGACAGGGGCTTCTGTCACGGCGGTATCATAGGGCGTATAGCGGCCGGCAAGATCCGGGAGGATGACTCTGCCTGCCGGAAACAGCAGGGCTGTCAGCAGGATGCCTGCAGCAAGCACAGCTCCCAGTGAAGAATTTCCGTTACGGCCTGCGCCCGGAAATGCGCCTCCAATGCCCGCCGGCTCAGTGGGGGCAGATTCCGCCAGACGCTTCATGACAGAGGAGAAAAAGGCAGAATCCATCTGTTCGCCGAAGGGGGAGGAATCCGCCGGAGGAGCAGCCGAATCTCCGGTTTTGCCGGCATCCTGCTGCTCCAGCAGCCAGAGAAAATAAGGAATGGGGGCCATGCCGTGCAGCCGGATACCCTGCTCTTTTTCCATTTTGAGGATGACGTCGGATACCTTTTTTCTCGTGTAATGGATGGTGCTTCTGACAGTGCCCAGAGGCAGGCCGGCTTTCTGGGCAATGGCCTTATAGGTGTACCCCTCAGCCCACAGGAGAATGCAGCTGCGCTGTCCGTCGGTAAGGGAATCCAGAATATCCAGAAGAATGCCGGCCGTCATCTGATTTTCTGCAGCTGCCTCGGGATTCCATTCTTTCCGGTATTCTGCAGCGGAGACATCCTCCTGATCCGCATCCCGGTCATCAGTCCCCCCTCCTGTCAGGATTTCACGGGCCTGCAGCAGATTGCGGCTGCGGAGGATGTTCAGACAGGTATTCTGCGCGACTGTCCGGCTCCAGGAAAGGAAGGCATCGGGGGATTCCAGGGTGGAAAGATTTCGAAAGATCCGCACATAGGTATCCTGCAGGGCGTCATCGATATCATAGGCATTATGAAAATAGCGCGCACAGACGCCCCGGAGAAATGACACGGTCCTTTTGTAAAGGGCCGCGCAGGCCTCCGGACTGCCGTTTCCGGCATCTGCCGCAAGGGCGGCTATTTCGTTTCTTTCCTGTACTGTCATGTGCGGATTTTCCTTCTTTTTCGAATGCCGGGTCTGCGTGGGTTCAGTACTTTGGGCGTTGTAATCATCATATGATCCGGCGGAACCACCGGTAGTACAGGCGCTCCCGCAGAGACCATTTTCCGCGGCAGAGCCTGAGGATTTCGCTGGTGTACTGCTCCGCTTCCTGCAGATCCTCCGCAGAGAGGCTGTGCGAACTGAAGCGCGCTTCCCTGTTCAGCTGCTGCATACGTTCCAGACCGGGCGGGGCGGGAATGCCGGCTTTTTTCAGCAGGAAGGAAGCATAGCCGTATTCCAGGGCAATGGCACGCGCATACTTTCCGGCCGTCCGTGCGTTCCGGATCGTCTGCATGGCCTGGTGATAGGCATCCTGGCGTCGGAGAAAGATGAGCAGAAGCAGCGCAGTCAGAAAGCCGGCCAGAACGGGCAGAACAAACTGCAGATATGACAGTTTCCAGCGGAGCGGGAGCGGTTTTTCATGCGTCTCCGGCTCGGGATTGTGAATGCCGGAAACATAGCGGAGTTCTGCCTGGGCAAAGAGGGGACTGCCGCCGGCACCGCGCTCTGCCTTTTCGGCAAGGGAGAGAACCCGGTCCAGTTCGTCGCTGTCAATGAAGCCGGGCGCCGACTCAAAGGGAACCCAGCCGATGCCGCGGAGATAGAATTCTGCCCAGGCGTGTGCGTGTGCGGATGTCAGTGTGATTTCTTCGCCGGCCGGGACGGCAGAGGCTTCTTCGGCCGTCAGGAGATATCCCTCCACATAGCGGGCGGGGACGCCGAGATAGCGGAGCATGACCGCTGCAGCCGTGGCATAGTGGACCGAAGCCCCGTACCTGGCGGTCAGAAACTCAGCCAGTACATCTGTTGATCCTTCGGAACCTGCACCCGTGCCGCTGAAGGCAGGGTTCTCCTCATACCGGAAGCCGTCTGCGAGCGTCTGCCGAACCAGATCCAGAATTTCCGGCAGCGTCCTGCTCTCCGGTTTGGTTCCGAATACTTCTCCGCAAATCAGCGCCGCTCCTTCAGACAGCTGTCTGTCCGTCTGCATCGCGTAATCATAATATGCCTGTTCCAGCCGCAGAAATCGGGCGGCCGCGTCCGGACTGTCCTCCGGGTCGGACGGATCTGCGGAAGTGAGCTCTCCCGCAATCGAGAGACTCAGTGCATACCACTCCGGAAGGCTCCCGGAGAGGCAGGAAACAAGGATCTCCTGCCCGCTCTCCGGATCCTGCCAGGCATACGGCGCCCCCGCATCGCCGATATACGCGGGATCCAGTATGCCGGACCGGATAAGACCATAGGGCAGATAGCGGTATTGCCGGCATGCGCCTGCCGGGACGATTCGAAGAGAGAATTCCTCTGTCCGGGCCTCCCGGCTGGCTTCCGCCGCGGAGGCGATCATGGCCTGCCCGTAGAATCCGTTTTCATGAAGAGTGGAGAAGAGCGGGGCAAAGGCTATATTCTGGTCGCTGCGCAGGCCGGACCACACAGAGTTCTCGTAGGAATCTCCGGTGAAACCCCGGAGGTACAGCTTTTCGGGCCTGCTCACAGATACGCGGAGCATGGGCGCTTCTGCGCTGCCCGGCGGCCTGTAGCGAAGCAGGCGGCCTTCCGGCATGCAGTTCTTTTCTGCCGGCTCAAACCGGAAGGCATGCAGACGCCGGAGAATGGCTTCGGCGGCAGCACCTGTGCCGGCAGAGCGGCTTTCCGTCAGCAATGCGGTGCATCCGCATGCGGCAGCGGCCAGAACAAAAGCGAAAAACAGCGGAAGAAGAAGGGCAGCCCAGCCGGCGCGGGAGCTGCGCAGGACAGCGGCGTGCCGACGCGGGACGGCAAGGCGGACAAGAAGAGCGGCCAGGCACAGGGGCAGAGCCCAGGAAGAGGACGGGAATCCGCCGACCGCAGAAACAGCGGAACAGGCAAGAAGCAGCATGAAACTGTACAGGCGTTTCCTGCAGGATTCGGAAGAAGCGATCATGGATCCGAGTGTCAGATAAATGGCAGTGACAAGGTGCACACCGGCGGTACCGTCTGTCCGGAAGTACGGATGAATGCGGCCGGTTTTTCCGGTCAGAAAGATGAGAAAATCGTTTGCCATCAGAAAAAGCCCGTTTCTGAAGGCGCCAGAGAATATAAAAAACAGCAGAAGAACAAGGATACTGACGGAAACCACCAGATATTTTCCCCAGCCTGCAGTGTGCAGCACGCAGAATAAAGAGGACAGGAGGATTCCGCATACCGCATAGAAGAACCAGGGCTCCCGTATGTGCGGGAAGCAGGGGATGAACAGAGCGGCACAGCCTGCGATACCGAAGGCGGCGGAAAGCATGGAAAGGAGGAGCTCCTGGTGGGAGACCCTTTCCATATGCCGTATCTGAACAGTGAGAGAAGACATGAAGATTCCTTTCCGCAGCAACTGATCGTTCTGGTCAAAGTCTGAGCAGCCGCAGTGTCTCACGGGTTTCCTCCGGTGAAAAGAAAACGGTGAGCCGGCTTCCGCGGTCTGGAGGCTCTTTCCCGCACAGATAGACGATGCTCTCTGCGGAGAGGAAAGCCTCTGAGGCAAAAGGATAAGCCCCGGCAAACCAGAGTGCACGCGTGTAGCCCTGTGCCTCTGTCAGGGGCTCGTCCGCTCCGGAGTTCTCCGGAGATCCGGGGCGGGATCCGTGACGGAGAGCCAGGGAAACAGCCCGGACAGCCGTGTCCTCATCTGAGATGATTTCAAGTTCGGTGCCGCCCTGTCCCCGCCATCCGAATGTGAAGGGGATCTGCTGCCTGCACAGGCCGAGCGCAAGCGAACAGACCGCTTCGGCGAGGGCGTCTGTGACAGCGGGCTCTGTCCCGCGCACTTTGTCCCAGAACAGCAGCAGGGTGCGGCTGACCGGCATGCCGTTTTCCTTCAGAATCGGGATGTGCTGCTTTGCGGAAAGCTTCCAGTGGATCTGTCTGACCGGGTCACCTGCCCGATATTCCCGCAGACCGCGGATCTCGGACGGGTCCTCCGTTCCTCTGATGCTGTCCTGTTCTTCCGGGCTGCTTGTCTGCGGGAAGACCGGCGAATCCTGAATCTCCACGGGAAAGGTATCCGGAAGAATGAGAACTGTCCCGGAAGCCTGCAGGGAGGCACGCAGACGGAACAGGCCGAACCAGTCGTACAGAACCGCATCGGCAGCCGTGCATTCCAGAGCGCCGCAGTGGGCGGAGGACACTGTAAACTGCGCAGAAGCACTTCCGAAGGAAGGGGCAGACAGGAGAAGCTGCTGTTTCCTCTCTTCCCCGGTCAGCGCATTGGTGACGGTGAGAAGCACGGAGACCCTCCCGCAGGCCGGCAGGCCGTCGTTGCGGAGTGTGAGGATTCCTTCCGCGTACGTGTTCTTTGCCGCAGAGAGCGGCAGTGTGATCCCGGCGGACAGATGTTTCCGCACAAGCCTGCTGAAAAAAAGAGAAATGCCGGGCAGCAGCAGGCAGACCAGGAAAGCGGCAGCAACAGGGACTGATGCGCGGAACACCGCCGCAGCTCCGGTCAGCAAAAGCAGGATAATCCAGAAAAACCAGGCCGCAGGCCGCCGTCTGTCCTGCCTGAAATGGGATGATGCAGCATTCTGTTTCATATCTTTCAGAAGTCCTACAGGTAAAGATTTTCCACCTCGTGATCGGAAACGGCTTTCAGAATGCCGGCGAGGATACTGCCGGCATCCTGATCATGCAGACGCGCCTGCGGGGAGAGGATCAGCCGGTGGGCGCAGACATCCGAAAACACTTCCCGCACGTCTTCCGGAATCACGAAATCTCTTCCATTCACAAAGGCGGCGGCTTTGGCCATGCGGCAGAGCGCCAGGCCGCCTCTGGGACTGACGCCCAGATCTACCAGCGGGTGCAGGCGCGTGGCCTCGATCAGATCTGTGACATACGCATAGATCCGGTCGCTGACAAAGATCTGACGGACCGTCTCCGCCATGTCCAGAAATTCTCCGCGGGATATGACGGCAGTGCAGCGGTTCAGGGGATCCTCTGTATGCCTGTCCTTCATGATGCTGATCTGGCTTTCCCGTTCCGGGTATCCCATTGCCAGGCGTACCAGAAAACGGTCCAGCTGCGCGTTCGGCAGCAGCTGCGTGCCTACGGATCCGGCGGGATTCTGCGTTGCAATTACGAGAAAAGGGACGGGAAGTGGGTGCGTGACGCCATCAACCGTGACATGCCCCTCCTGCATTGCCTCCAGAAGTGCCGCCTGTGTTTTGCTGGAGGTACGGTTGATCTCATCAGCCAGAAGCAGATGCGTCATGACGGCGCCCTCCTGATAAACCAGCTGCCCGGTGACATGGTCATATACGGAGAAGCCTGTAATATCCGAGGGCAGCGTATCCGGATTGAACTGGACGCGGCGGCTGTCCAGACCAAGAACCCGGGCGAAAGCCATGGCCAGCGTCGTCTTTCCGGTGCCCGGCACATCCTCGAGCAGGATATGCCCCTCGGACAGAACGGCCATCAGCACGCGCCGGATGACCGCATCCTTGCCGACGATAACACTTCCGACACTCTCACAGATCTGCTGTACTCTTGTATCCATGGCCCTACCCCTTCAGCGGTTTTTTAAATCTGTCTTCCTGCAAGAAAACTATAGCATAAATCCCTGTATACAGCCAGCCGGAGAGGGCGATCGGGAAGGCAAAGGACAGTAAATGTCCATGTGCTTCCGTCTCCCGAAAAAAAGTGACGGATGCCTGAACTAATCCCTGACGTCATGTGTCTATCTGTACAGATGGTATTGATCCGGGACAAAACCGGGCTGAATCTGTGCGGAGGGACAGGAAAATGTCAAAAGCGGTAAGGGTGCTGAGTATGTATGAGCGGATGCGGCAGGGGAAAGGAATTGTGAAAGCAGAAGAGGCGGACCGGTTCGGCGTGGATATCCGCACGATCCAGAGAGATCTGGATGATATCCGCGCCTATCTGTCCGAGGAGCGAATCTTTGACAGAGAATTGATCTTTGACAGGAGAAACCTGGTGTATGTGATGCGAGATAAATGAGGCCGGTCTGCTGCTGCGTGCTTCTTCTGTGAGTTCCGGTTGTGCCGGATGAAGGAAAATGATACTATGAAAAGGCGGGAGCCATCTCCCGCCTTTTCGGCATGTACGAAGCCGGGAGATGTTGATTTTCAGTATGGAGACGTATCATGGAATTTCGCCCATGCATTGACATTCACAACGGAAAAGTAAAACAGATCGTCGGGGGCTCCCTGCGGGATACGGGCGACGCCGCCGCCGAGAATTTCGTTTCAGAAAAGGACGCGGCCTGGTACGCCAGCCTGTACCGCAGCCTGGATCTGCCGAACGGACATATCATCCTGCTGAATCCGCCGTCCTCACCATACTATGAAGCGACAAGAGAACAGGCCTTTGCCGCCCTGCGCGCGTGGCCGGGCGCCATGCAGATCGGGGGAGGCATCACGGCGGAAAACGCCGCGGACTGCCTGGATGCCGGCGCCGGCCATGTGATCGTCACCTCCTACGTTTTCCGGGAAGGCCGCATCGACTGGGAACGCCTGGAGCGCCTGAAGGCGGAGACCGGGCGGGAGCATCTGGTGCTGGATCTGAGCTGCCGCAGCAGAGACGGCAGCTACTATATTGTCACAGACCGCTGGCAGCGGTTCACGGATGTGGAGGTGACGGCGGAGACGCTCAGCACGCTGGCCTCCTTCTGCGATGAATTCCTCATCCACGCGGCAGACGTGGAAGGCCGCGCCGCCGGCGTGGAGCGCCCGCTCGTGAAGCTCCTGGCAGAGCACACGGAAGTGCCTGTCACGTACGCCGGGGGAATCGGGAGCTATGAAGACCTCCGGTGGATCCGCGAGACGGGGCACGGACGTCTGCATGTCACCATCGGCAGCGCCCTGGACCTGTTCGGAGGGGGGCTTGCCTTCGAGGAGGTATTGCGGATTTGCCGCGGTGCGTGAGCGATCCGTACAGGCCGATGCCTGGTTCACACAATTTACAGGCTTTGAGAGCTTTAGACAATGAACGCAGTCTGCACCGTGGTTTCCTGTCTTTGTCCTGCGGTCGCTTTGCGCGACATCCGCATGGGTTCCGGCAATCCTCTTCGCGGGGTACCGCTCGAAACTACGGAGTTCTCCTTATGAGAAGGTCTCCGCTCCGCTCCGGTCGGCGCTAAACGAACGTCCACCGGAC
>CAMODP010000015.1 GCA_946611445.1 uncultured Eubacterium sp. | reverse complement strand
TCCGCAAGATGGGCCGCTTCGTAGAGTTCTCCGTATTCGGCGCTCCTGTTACCGTCGACTGGAGTATCATCTCCGACAGAAAAGAGCTGGATCTGCTGGGCGTGCATCTGAGCCCGTACTGCTATGACACCGTTATCGAGTGGATCGGCAACGGCAAGCTGCCGACAGACGGCGTCGTGACCAACAAGTTCCCGCTGGATCAGTGGGAAGAGGGCTTCCACCTGGCCAAGACCGGTGAGGGCGGAGCCATGAAGGTCGTCCTGATCCCGAACGAGGACTGATGGCATACTAAGCAATGAAAGACTGGCATGGCAAATTTCATAATCCGACTCAGGCACGCTCCCGCTGCCTCGTTCACGCAGCGGTACTAAGCTCCCGCCGGAGCGGATCGCTAAGTACCGGCGGAACTCGAAGCGCCTGAGTCCGGATTGTGGAATTTGCGCATGCCCTGCTCATTATACAACGATAGGAGATTTTAAACCCATGCAAAGAATTTTGAACAATCCGGACGACATCGTCGACGAGATGCTCAAAGGTTTTGTAAAAACCCATTGTGATATTGTTAAGACAACCGAACATCCCCGCGTACTGGCGGCCAAAGCTGCGCCTGTTCAGGGCAAGGTCGGTGTCGTCACCGGCGGCGGTTCCGGTCATAAGCCGGCTTTCATCGGCTATATCGGCGAGAATCTGTGTGACACGGCAGCAGTAGGCGAGATCTGCTCTTCCCCGACGGCGGCAGCTTTCCTGGACGCTTTCAAGGCGGCAGACGGCGGCGCGGGCGTGGCCTGCCTGTACGGCAACTACTCCGGCGACAACATGAACGTCAAGATGGCTGTCCGCATGGCCAAGAAGGAGGGCCTGACGGTCAAGACCGTTGTGGCCAACGATGATGTGGCCTCTGCTCCGAAGGATCAGAGAGACAAACGCCGCGGCGTGGCCGGTGAGATCCTGATGTGGAAGTGCGGCGGCGCAAAGGCTGCAAAGGGCGGTTCCCTGGATGAAGTCATCGCGGCAGCACAGAAGGCTATCGACAGCACCCGCAGCGTAGGCGTGGGCCTGACACCCTGTACGCTTCCGGCAGTCGGACATCCGAATTTCGAGATCAAAGACGGCACCATGGAAGTCGGTATCGGTCATCACGGTGAGCCCGGCATCGCTGTTGAGCCCCTCGGCACAGCCAAAGAAATCGCACAGAAGATGGTAGACGTTGTCGTTCCGGATTACCCGTTCGGCGAGGGTGACGAGGTTGTCGTTCTGGTCTCCGGCCTGGGCGCTACTCCGATCATGGAGCTCTATGTGCTTTATAACGAGATCGAGCAGCTGCTCTCTGCCAAGGGAATCAAGATCCATCGCTCCTATGTCGGCAATTATTTCACATCCCTTGATATGATGGGCGCCACGCTTACCGTCATGAAGCTGGATGATGAGCTGAAGGAACTGATCGATATGCCGTGCTACAGCATGGGCCTGAAGCAGAACTGAAGGAATAGGGGAACCGGACAATGAAAACATTTAAGAACGCAGACGGAAAGCCGATCCTGCTGAAGATGGTCAAAGGCATCCAGGATAACAAGCAGTATCTGGGAGATGTTGACGGTCTGATCGGAGACGGCGACCATGGAATGAACATGAACAAGGGCTTCACCATTTTCGAAGAGAGATATGCCGATGAAGCCTACAGCTTTACAGAGGGCCTCGAGAATCTGGGTATGGTGCTGATGAATGAGATCGGCGGATCCATGGGACCCATTTACGGCACGATCTTTATGGAGATGGCAGATGCCGGTGCTGATCTGGACGAGATCAGCGTTGAGGATTTCGGCAATATGCTCGCAGCCGGTCTGGAAGGCCTGGAGGGCATCGTGGACGCAAGAGTCGGCGACAAGACACTGGTAGATACCCTGTCTCCGTCCGTTGATTCTGTCAAGGCTTCCGCAGCTGCCGGGAAAGAATTCGAAGAGGCCATGCCCGCCATGAAGGCGGCGGCAGAGGCCGGCCGTGATTCCACAAAGGATCTGGTCGCGAAGTTCGGGCGCAGCGCCCGTCTGGGTGAGCGCTCCCGCGGTGTTCTGGATGCCGGTGCCACATCCTGCTGCATTATCCTGTGCGCGATGGCTGACGGAATCGCAGAGCTTGCCTGATACGCTCTGACAAAGAAATATTGCAGGAACAGGCCGCTGCCGGAGGCAGCTGCCGCAGAGACAAAGGCCGGCCTTTCCGTAATTTCGCGGAATGGCCGGCCTTTTCTGTTCCCGGATGGGGAAACGTTATCTCTCGTTGTCGTATTTCCGGTATGCGTCTACTTTATCCTGTGACGCACATCCGGGGACGAATTCGTTGGTGAGGAAGGCGCGGGTGAGTTCTTCGCGCACCTTGCTGCCGATGGTGAACGCACCCATGCAGGCGATGTTGGCATCGTTGGAAAGCCGTGCTCTCTTGGCAGAGTGAATGTCGGAGATCAGGGCCGCGTACGCGCCTTTTACCTTGTTGGCAGAGATCGACACGCCGATGCCGGTACCGCAGATCAGAATGCCGCGGTCATACTCGCCGGCAGCCACGGCCTCGGCGACCTTGATGGCGACATTGGCGTAGATTGTATCTTCGCTTCCGAAGTCTGTGACCTCACCCAGATTTTCCTTTGCGATGAACGCCATGAGCTCTTCTTTTGCCTGCTGCGCGTTGGGATCGCAGCCGATTGCGATTTTCATTAGGTTATCCTCCTTGAAGTATTAATGCAGGGTATTTTTCATCACGTATACTATACCACAATCTGCTTTGTAAGAATATAGTTGAAATAAGAAACAGGTCATGCTATACTGTTGTTACAAATGTAACATATATATACATTTGTAACGTGCGCGGAGATGACATGGATAAGAATGTATATATAAAAATTGCGTACTGGTATTATAATCTCGGGCTCACACAGGATGAGATTGCCAGAAGATTATCTCTGACAAGGCAGAAAGTAAACCGCATCATCAATTCACTTGTGGACTTGGACATCGTCACAATCACCGTTCATGGTTTTGAGCAGGATGAGGTGGAGCTGGAGTGTGAGATCGAGCAGGCTTTCGGTCTGGATAAGTGCATCATTGCCGCAGATTACGGGGAAAAAGAAACCGCTTTTTACAAAGTCATGAATGTAGCTGCCCAGTATCTGGATTCCAATATCGCGCAGGGGATGACGGTAGGCGTCTCCTGGGGACGTTCGCTTGCCGAGACCGTGAAACAGATGAATTACCACAAAAAAAATGAGTGCACCGTTGTGCAGATGATGGGCGCTCAGAACATAGAGCAGAAGACAGAAAAATCCGACGAGATCGCCAGAGGGCTGGCCAATAAGCTGGACTGCGCCAGCTATATGCTCTATGCGCCCGTCATAGTATCTTACGCCGAGACAAAGAAATGGATGCTGAAAGAGCGAAGCATCCAGCAGACGCTGAAGCGGATGAAGCAATGTGATATGGCTGTCCTGGGCATCGGGGAGCTGACGGAAGAAGCCACGATGTGCACAAGGGGGTTTATCACAAAGGATGAGATCCGCATTCTGCGGGAGGATGGTTTCGTCGCGGATCTGTGTATGAATCCGCTTCGTCTGGACGGCAGCAGTGACCGGTGTCCGCTCAGCGACAGGCTGATCACGGCGGATATGGAGTGGCTCCGTGACATACGCAATACGGTTGCGATTGCCTGCGGGGAAAAAAAGGTGGATGCCATTCTGGCAGCGCTTCATTCCGGCTGCGTCAATACGCTGATCATAGATTCCCTGACGGCACATCTGGTTATGGAAAAAGAAAAAACGGAGAAGGCAGTATAAAAAGCATAACAGGAGGAACGGACATGAAATATCTCCTTGGCATAGATGCAGGTACATCCAATATTAAAGCGGTACTCTTTGACGAGGCCGGAAATGAGGTGGGTGTCGCCAGCAGGGAAAACGAGACCTTCCAGGAGGCCGGAAACTGTGAAGAACAGGACATGGAGGCCGTCTGGGAGAACATGAAGGCCTGCCTGAAGGAAATCGCACTGGTCTTTCCGGCGGAATGCAGAGATCTTCTGGCGATCGGCGTGACCGGCCAGGGCGAGGGCTTCTGGGCCATTGACGCAGAGGGACATCCCGTCCAGAAGGCCATTCTCTGGAGAGACGGCCGGGCCGTGGAAGAGGTGCGCTGGATGACGGAGGAGCATCCGGAGATCGGGAAGCTGTATCACGATGTGACAGGGACGCCGCCGCTGACCGGCAATCAGATGATGATTGCCAGATGGATGAAGGTTCACCGCCCGGAGGTGATGGACCGGATCTACAAGGTCCTGTTCTGTAAGGACTGGATCCGCTACCGTATGACCGGCGTCGTGGCCGCGGATATCACGGACAGCCTGACATCCCTGCTGGATGTACAGACGTACGGCCTGGCTGACCAGGTGCTGGAGGCGCTGGAGCTCATGCCCTACCGTCATATATTCCCGGAGCCGGTCCGGTCGGATGAGGTGGCCGGATATCTGACAGAAGAAATCGCTGCGGAGCTGGGACTGCCGGCAGGAATCCCGGTCGTCGCCGGCGCTCTTGACACATCAGCAACCCTGATCGGACTGGGCACGGTCAAAGCCGGCAGTGCAGCTGTCATACTGGGAACAACCTGTGCCTGCGAGGTAGTCTTTGACAAAGAAGACTGTCATTTCGGAGAGGGCATGACCCGTTATGAGAAGCATCCGGCCGGAGACCTGTTTGTCAATCTGCAGCCGACCAACAACGGCACGCCCAATATCGACTGGATGCTGGATGCCATCAGCCCGACCAGAGATTTCAATGAGATTGACCGGATTGTGGCCGGCGCGCCGGTCGGAAGCAGCGGTGTGATCTATCTCCCGTATATCGGCCTGGCCGGAGAGCGGGCACCCTTCTATCATCCCTATGCCCGCGCAGAGTTTTTCGGCATGAGCCTGGCTACGACAAAGGCGGACCTGATCCGCGCCGTATACGAGGGAATCAGCCTGTCGATCCGTGACTGCCTTGAGGAGATCGGCGCAAAGGGAACGGTCTATCTTGCCGGCGGCGGCGCGAAGAGCCCGGTATGGTCCCAGATGATCGCCGATGTCTGCGGCTGCGAGGTGCGTATCCCCTCCGGAAATGAGCAGGGCGCAAAAGGCGCGGCTCTGATCGCGGGGGTGAGCCAGGGCTTGTACCGCGATTATGATGAGGCTGTGGAGAAAGCCTGCTCCTTCCGCCATGTGTATCAGCCGAACCCGGTCCGCACGCAGGAGTATGACCTGCTCTATACGCTGTACCGCAAGCTGCGCGAGCACAATGCGGAGGTATGGAACCTGAGGCACCAGATCAACAAAAAATTAAAAGCTATCAATAAGGAGGCCTGAATTACATGAAGATCTTTTTTTCCGCGGAGTATGACGAGGAAGCCCTGAAGCCGCTGTATGAGGTGGCGGAGGTAGACAAGCAGGGATGGGCGCTGGGACTTTCAAAGATCGGCGAAGATGAAATGGTCGAACTGACCAGGGACGCCGACATGATTGTCACTACCTATGATGAAATCACCCGAAAGGTGATCGAGAGCGCGCCGAATCTGAAACTGATTGCCTGCACCAGGGCAACGCCTGTAAATGTCGACATGGCGGCGGCGAAGGAGAGGAACATACCGGTTCTCTATACGCCGGGACGCAATTCCGACTGCACCGCGGAAATGACAATCGGTCTGATGCTGGCTGTCGCGCGGAATATTCCGCAGGCATACCGTGCCCTGAAAGAGGGAAAATATACCTCCAATCCTGATGCCGTCAACGTCGCGCATGAAGGACTGCGGCCCGATGTGATGTGGGATATCACTGTGGATTCTCCGTATACCGTTTTCAAGGGGACACAGCTCAAGGGAAAGACCCTGGGCATTCTGGGATACGGCAGCATCGGCAGACGCGTGGGCAAGATCTGCCGCGCGATCGGTATGGAGCTGCTGATCTATGATCCCTACGTGGGAGAGATTGATGTCGAGGATTTCGGCGTGCGCAAGGCTGACAACCTGGCGGATCTCATGAGAGAGGCCGATTTCGTGACCTGTCACATGAAAGTGACGCCGGAGACGACCGGAATCGTAAGCCGTGAAATGATCAGTCTCATGAAGCCCACAGCTTACTTTATCAATGCATCCCGGGGCGCCATCCTGGATGAGGAGGCGATGATCGAGGCGCTTCGCGAAAAGAGGATCCGGGGTGCCGCCTTTGACGTATATGCCACCGAGCCGATCCATGTGAACCATCCGTATATCACAGAACTGGACAATGTCATTATCACACCGCACATCGCGGGCGCGACAAATGATGTCCTGGTCAATCATACACGAATGCTCGTGTCGGATATCAAGCGGTTCCTGAGAGGCGAGCACATGCTGTATCAGTATCGGTATTAAGGAATGACAATCGGAGACAGGCAGGTATATCCCTCAGACGGGAACGCTTGCGCTCTGGTCTGCGCTTCGCTCCGGTCGGCGCTAAACGAACGTCCACCGGACGTTCAGCGCCCTCGCGCAGCGGTACTAAGTTTGCGCATGGCGCTCACTAAGTACCGGCGCTGCGGATGTCCCTTGCTGAGGGATATGTCCGCCTGTTTCCAGGCTAACAACGTTTCTATATTTCAACAGAAGGGGGAAAAAGACAATGGACAGGGAAAAAGCGAAAGCAGCACAGGCAGAAGTATGCAAAACAGCGCTGGAGATGTACCGCAGCGGTCTTGTAGCCGGTACGTGGGGAAATATATCCGCAAGAATTGACGATACCTATATGGCGATCACGCCCTCAGGAATGGACTATGAGGGGCTGAGCGCTGATCAGATGTGCATCGTGAACATGGATACGCTTGAATATGAGGGGAATCTCAAGCCTTCGATTGAAGCGATTGTCCATGCAGCTATCTTCAAAAACAGGCCTGAGGTCAACGGCATCATGCACACGCATTCTACTTATGCGCTGACAGTGGCGACTGCCCGCAAGGAGATCCCCTCCATCTGTGAGGATCAGGTCCAGATCCTGGGCGGATCGATTCGCGTGGCGGAGTACGCGATCCCCGGAACAAAAGAAATGGCAGAGGCCTGCGTGAAGGCACTGGAAGGCCGCCAGGGAGCCCTGATCGCCAATCACGGCGCCATCAGCTGTGACGTGACCCTTGCAAAGGCGTTTATCGGATCCCAGATCATCGAAAAGGCAGCCATGGTCTATATCAACTCCATGGCTATCGGAGGCCCCGTCCCGATTTCCCAGGAGGATGTGGATTTCTTTGCTGACTTTTTCAGGAACAAATACGGTCAGAAATAAAGAATGTGAGAGCTATGGAAAAGAAGGATATTCGACTGATCATATTTGATATGGACGGTGTCGTGCTGGACAGTGAGCCGCTCCACGAGATTGCCAGGCAGGCGATGTACCGCAACATGGGAATCGAGAAGACAGATCCTTTCCCGGAGCCGGTCGGTACGTCGGCTGTCGGGTTCTGGAGAGAGGTTCTGGAACAGTTCGGCCTCGACGGCGATCCGGTGGCTCTGCAGCAGGAGCAGTACCGGCGAGTGGAGGACCAGATTCGCGAGAACCATCTGGGGCCGTCGGATGGCCTGGTGGATGTCCTGGCGTGGGCGCACGGGCAGGGCATCCGGATCGGCCTGGCCTCGTCCAGCACACAGCCAATGGTTGATGATGTACTGGAGCTGCTGCATGTGAAGGACTCTTTTGACTATGTGGTGGCCGGAAACCAGGTGACGCGCAGAAAACCTGACCCGGAAATCTACTGCAAGGTTATGGAGATGGCCGGAGAGAAGCCTGATGCGGTGGTCGCGGTGGAAGATACCGCTCCCGGCATTGCGGCTGCGCGTGCCGCGGGAATTTACTGCTTCGGTTATGACAACGAGACGTCCGGACCGCAGGATCTGTCCGCGGCCAGCAGGGTGATAGAGAATCTGCGGGAGATCATGGAATAAGGACGGAATTTTTCTTTCAAACTGCATACTGTATGGGATCCCGATGAGATTCCGGCAAAAAAAGAGCTGACAGACACCGTGCCTGCCAGCTCTTTTGTGATAGTTGTTCTTCTTATTCCTTGATGCCTTCTCTTCCGAGCAGTTCTTTCGGCATATCTGCCGTGCCCTGTCCGACATATTTGTAGATCTCGGCAGTCTGGCGGATCTGCGCATCTGTCAGGTGACGGGTCTCACCGCAGGCGCGGGCAGCCAGATATCCTTTGGCGCATTCTTCCAGGTAAACGGCGGCGTTGAGGGCCTGCTTGAGGCTGTCGCCGACTGTCATGACACCGTGGTGGGACAGAATAACGGCCAGCTGGTCGCCGAGGTATTTGACAGTGTCCATGCCCATCTCGATGCTGGAGGGTGAGGAATACGGCGTGCAGCGGACATTGCCGCGGCAGGCGTTGCCGAGCGTGGTGAGATCGGCGCGGAACTCATCCTGGATCAGGCTGATTGCCGTGGCATAGGGCTGATGCGTGTGAATGACCGCCATGATATCCGGGCGCTCCCGGAAGATGTAGAGGATTCCCTCGGTATCTGAGGAGGGTTTGCGGGTTCCCTCGATGATATTGCCGTTGACATCCATGACGACCACATCGTCTTCGACCATGTCCTCATAGATCATGCCGGACGGCGTGATCAGGATTTCACCGGTGGGCATGCGCATGCTGAGGTTTCCGCCGGCCAGGGAAATGAGGCCGTAGCGGTCCAGCTTCATGCCGCCTTTGATGATTTCGCGTTTTTCTTTTTCAAACATGAGAGTCCTCCTTTATACGGCTGAGAAATCCTCGAAACGGATTTCCTCCAGGTCACGCGCCTTGATGCCAAGCTTTTTGCCCATGAGCTTTTCAACTTTTTTGATCAGTGTCATGGCGTCCATGTGATAGTACTCCAGAAGATACATCTTGGAGGCGCCGTGTGCGTAGGAATCCTCCAGGCCAACCTTGAGGAGCGGCTTGCCGATGCCTTTTTCAGCCATGACTTCTGCCACGCAGCTTCCCAGACCGCCGATGACGGTCCCGTTCTCGATGGTGATTACACCATACTTCGAATTCTGGCAGGCTTTTGCGACCTGGGGATCCGTGAACGGCTTGAGTGTCGAGATGTGGAGATGATTGACCTTCACGCCTTTTGCCGTCAGGGCTGCCGTGGCGCGGAGCGCTTCTTCCGTGCAGATGGAGGAAGAGAAGATCGTCACATCTGCGTCTTTTTCCGTATGAATGACGCGGGCTTTGTTGAACTTCATCGGTTTGTTCGCCGGGAAGAGACGCGGCACTTCCTTGCGCAGCTGACGGATATAGACCGGTCCGTTGTACTCGTAGGCAATGTCCAGGACGCTGTCGATCTCCGTGGCGTCGCCGATGTCAAAGATCGCGAAATTCGGGACTGTGCGGATGACGCCTATGTCATTGGTGGACTGATGGGTTACGCCGCCCGGTGTCGTAATGCCCGGCACAAATCCGCAGAAGACCACCGGGAGATTCGGGTAGGCAACGCTCATTTCCAGCTGGTCCAGGATGCGGCGGTACAGGAATACGGAAAATGTGTGGATAAATGGGCGGAAGCCCTCGCGCGCGAGGCCGGCTGCCCAGGAGCACATGTTCTGCTCGGCGATTCCCAGTGTCAGGTAACGGTCCGGATATTTTTTGCGAAATTCAGATACCTCGCAGGAGGAGCCCAGATCGCCGGAAAGGACCAGGATTTCGGGATGCTCCTCAGCCATGCGGAGGATGTTCGCGTTATGTCTGTTCAGCTCCAACTTCATGATTGATTCCTCCTTTGGTCACATGCTCTCGTAGAATTTCGTGTATTCTTCGCGGTTTTTATCGTTGACAGTGATAAAGTGCTTCGGCATGAGCGGCGAAATGATGGGCATGCCCTGATCCGGATGGGTGTGGCAGATCACAGCCAGCGGTTTGCCCTTGTGCGCCGTTTTGCAGGCTTTTGCGATGGCGTCAATATCGTGGCCGTCAATTTCGACGGTTTTCCAGCCGAAGGCCCGGAAACGTTCCGCCAGCGGCTCAATATTCATGTTGTCTCTGGTCCAGCCTTCCAGCTGCTGGCCATTGACATCCGCAACGACTGTGAAGTTGTCCAGTCCGTAATAGGCAGCTGCCTGGAAGCACTCCCAGTCCTGTCCTTCCTGCAGCTCGCCGTCGGAAAGCATGCAGTAGATTTTGCCTTTATGCCCCTTCATTTTGTAGGCATGCGCAGTGCCGCCGGCGATACTGACGGTCTGGCCCAGGGAGCCTGCCGTGTTTTCAAATCCGGGAGAATGCTCTGCTCCGATCATTTCCATGTTCCAGCCGTCGACGTTGAATTTGTCAATGGCCTCATGGCTGATGCGGCCGCATTCTGCCAGGGTGCAGTACAGGACAGAGGCGTAATGGCAGCAGGACATGAAGAAACGGTCCATGTCATAGTCCGGATTATGGGCGTCAAATCCGTTGTAAAGAGATCCCTTCGGATAGTCCATGTTTTTGGGCCCGGGAACACCCGGAAACTGCTGTGCATCCGGACTGCCGAGACTGGGACCGAGCCTGAGGACCTTCATATACAGAGTGGTAAAGATTTCCGCAGAGGAGCAGGCCTGTGCCAGATAGCAGCCGCCTCTCTCGATGCAGAGCCCCAGGATCCGTTTTCGTATGTTGTGGGCGGCTGCGGCAATGTCTGCGTTCGTGTATCTCTTTTTAGGCATGGTGGACATTTTCTCCTTTCACTGATGATGTACGCGGGGCTCTCTGATACAGCCTGAAGCCCCTGTTTGCCAGCCTGTTTCGATCAGAATAATTATTTCATACACCAAAAAAAATGTCAATCTTTACAGGCCCTGAAAGCAGTTGGCAAAAGCACTTTCGGGGGAGTATAATATGTCCTGACAGCATGTGCGCCAGAGAAAGGAGATCATTCACTATGAAAGCAGTTGTCAAGATGGAAAAAGGCTACGACCATATGGTTTACCAGGATATTCCGGAACCGGAAGCAACCGGAGACCTCGTGAAGATCAAGATCGCCTACTCAGGGATCTGCGGTACGGATCTTCACGCATTCAAGGGCACATACGGCAGCACAAAACCCCCGGTGGTTCTGGGCCATGAGCTGTCGGGCATTGTCACTGCGGTCGGGCCGGAAGTAACGAAAATAAAGCCCGGGGACCGTGTGACCTGCGAGACAACCTTTGCCACCTGCGGACACTGCGCTTCCTGCCGTTCAAAGGATTATAATCTGTGTTCCAACAGAAAGGGAATCGGCACACAGGTCAACGGCAGCATGGCCCAGTACCTTGTCATCCGGGAGGAAAGTGTTCATCTTCTGCCGGATAATGTGAGCCTCCTGAGCGCCTCCCTGACGGAGCCGCTGGCCTGCGGCGTGCATGCCAGCATCGAGAAGGGCGAGGTGAAGAAGGGAGACATCGTGTGTGTATTCGGCGCCGGCGCCATAGGACAGATGGTCGCGCAGGTCTGCAAGTCACAGGGTGCTTTCGTCATCATTGCAGGCGTGGCGACAGATACGGAGCGTTTTGAGATCGCCCTGAAAAACGGCGCAGACCGCGCGGTTGACCAGACAAAAGAGGATCTGGCCGAGATCATCAAAGGGCTGACGGACGGAGAGGGCGTGGATATCTCCTTTGAGTGTTCGGGAGCGGTTCCCGCTGTCAACAAAGCCCTGGAAGTGACGCGCCGCAAAGGAACCGTGGTGCAGATGGGTGTATTCTCCGATGAGCTGGTGCCTGTCCGCACAGACCTGGTTCTGCATAAGGAGATCTGCTATAAGGGATCCCGCAGCCAGAAGCCGAGCTCCTGGAGAAAGTCGATCGAGCTGCTCGCTGCAGGAACGGTCATTCCGGAAAAAATTGCCACGACGATCGTGCCGCTGGAGAACTGGCGGGAAGCGTTTGATTCCATCATGCGCGGCGAGGGCGTCAAAGGCGTCATTCTGTGCAATGAGGATCTGGAAGGGAAGTAAATTCCGCACGACATGGATATCTGCTGAAAAAGGCCGCCTGCAGGCGGCTTTTTTCGTGGCGGAAACAGAAAAAGCAGTTGTCATGCGGGAGCATTTATGATAGTTTGTACGTGAGCATTATTCGGAGGAAAATGCATCACTTTTTTAAAGATGAAAACCGGAAGTTATGCGGCAGTTGATCTGAATGCGACCCTGCAGTCGGGCGTGTACCGGGATTATGGCCTGTATTTTATTTTTTAAGTTTCCAGGTTTTCTGTTTTCTTTTCAGGGAGCATTCTGCGCCCATTTTCCCCGGATAATGCCCTACCATATTATTTTGCAGCCGGCAGAAGCAGACCGGCCTGCATTCACACGCTGCAGCAGCGGGCGGGACGAGACGCCGGAGCTGCGCGGCAGGAAAGGAGAATACTGAAATGAAGAAAAAACTGGCAACATGGCTGGTATGCACCGCTATGGCTGTGTCACTGACGGCCTGCGGGGGCAGCGGAAAGACTGCGGACAGCGCCGCGTCCTCGGCTGTGAGCGAGGCGGCATCTTCCGGATCAGAGGCCGAAAGCGCAGCTGTGTCCGAGAGCGAAGAGGCCGAAAGCGCAGCCGCGTCCGAGAGCGAAGAGGCTGAAAGCGCAGCCGCGTCCGAGAGCGAAGAGGCTGAAAGCGCAGCCGTGTCCGAGAGCGAAGAGACCGAAAGCGCAGCCGCGTCCGAGAGCGAAGAGGCCGAAAGCGCAGCCGCGTCCGAGAGTGAAGAGGCCGAAAGCGCAGCCGCGTCCGAGAGTGAAGAGGCCGGGAGCGCGGCCGCGTCCGAAGGTACAGAGGCAGCTGCCGGGACAGCTTCAGAACGGGCTGCCGCTAATGAGATTGTCATCGGCATCGCACAGGATCTGGACAGTACGCTGGATCCGCACTATGCTGTGGCTGCAGGTACGAGGGAAGTGATGTTCAATGTCTTTGAGGGACTTGTAAAACCCACTCCGGAAGGAGATCTTATTCCGGCTGTCGCCTCAGACTATACGATTTCCGATGACGGCCTGACCTACACATTTACCCTGCGCGACGGAATTCTTTTCCACAGCGGAGAACCTGTGAAAACATCGGATGTCGTGTGGTCCATTGAGCGCAATGCCGACACTTCGGAGGGTGAGCCTCTGATCCCGGCATTTGCTTCGATTGAAGAGATTACGTCCGATGACACGACCGTCACGATCAAACTCAGCGAGCCGAACAATGAATTCCTGTCCTATATGACAGTGGCCGTGCTGCCGGAGTCCTATGACAAGCAGGATACTGACCCTGTCGGCACCGGCCCGTTCCGTTTTGTTTCCCGCGTCGCGCAGGATTCGATTGTTCTGGAGCGCTTTGAGGACTACTGGGGTGAGCCCGCGCATATGGACCGCGTCACCTATAAGGTCAATGAGAAAATGGAGGGCCTGATCATGGGTCTGCAGAGCGGCGCCCTGGACCTGGTCTCGCACATGAGTTCCACAGATACCGCGCAGCTTGATCCGGCAGAGTTCAATATTGAAGAAGGCACCATGAATCTGGTGCAGGCTCTGTACCTGAACAATTCCGTGGAGCCCTTTGACAACGAGCTGGTGCGCCAGGCTCTCTGCTATGCGATAGACCGGCAGGGTATCCTGGATATGGCATTTGACGGATATGGCAGCCTGATCGGCTCGGCTATGTATCCGGCATTCGGCAAGTATTTCGACGAGAGCCTGACAGAGTATTACACGTATGATCCGGAAAAGGCCATGGAGCTGCTCGCGGAGGCCGGTTATCCGAACGGGTTTGAGATGACCATCACGGTTCCGTCCAACTACCAGCCCCATGTGAATACCGGAGAGGTGATTGCAGAGCAGCTGAGCGCTGTCGGCATTACCGCGACGCTGGAGCCTGTGGAATGGGCGACCTGGCTGAGCGATGTGTATGCCGGCGGAAAATACCAGTCCACCGTCATCGGACTGACTGCCAACGACATGACGGCCCGTGCCCTGCTGGAGAGGTTCAATTCCGCCGCCGCCGACAATTTCATCTATTACAAAAATGATGACTATGACAAGCTGTATAAAGAAGCCATCACGACGTACGATGACGAAGCGCAGACAGCGATCTATAAAGATATGGAGAAAAACCTGACGGAGCACGCCGCCAGTGTTTTCATCCAGGATATGGCGGACATGGTTGCTGTACGCAAAGGTCTGTCCGGGCTGCAGTTCTACCCGCTGTATGTGCTTGATGTGTCGACGCTGCAATGGGATTCATGATGCCTGTCACAGACAGGACTGTGCCATTATCGGAGGATGGGGCTGCCGCGCGCTGCGGCATCCCCTTCCTGTTTCAGGAGAAAAAACATGTCAGGTGATGTAGTCAGGTATATACTCCGCAGACTGGGAACGTTGCTGGTGACCATGATCCTTGTGTCGTTTGTCACCTACGCAGCCTTTGCTCTGATCGCGGGCGATCCGGCGCAGACGATGCTTGGGACGAATGCCACACCGCAGCGCCTGGAGCAGCTGCGGCAGGAACTGGGCCTGAACAGGCCGTTTCTGATCCGCTATGCTCTGTGGCTGGGCGGCTTTTTTACCGGGAATCTGGGAGAGAGCTACAGCTACCGGCAGCCGGTGTGGGGGCTCATTGCTCCAAAGATAGAGATCACGCTGATCCTGTGTCTGATCAGCTTTGTCCTGATCGCGGTGCTGTCGGTGCCGTTTGGGCTGCGAGCCGCACTGAATGCGGAGAAGAAGACGGGTTGGATCGGCACCGTACTGCGGCAGCTTGCCATGGCTGTACCTCCTTTCTTTATAGGTATCCTTGTGTCCTACATGTTCGGGATTGTGCTGCGCCTGTTCCAGCCGAGCGGTTTTCCCGATCTGCACAGGGATCCTGCCGGGGCGGTCCGGCATCTGTTCTTCGCCGCTGTCTGTCTGGCCATTCCCCGGATCGCCATGACGGCGCGTATGCTGCGCAGTACGATTGTGGGCGAGATGCAGAAGGACTATGTGCGCACGGCGATCTCCAGGGGAAATGACAGGCAGGCTGTCCTTTCCCGCCACGTGCTGAAAAACGCGCTGGTGCCTTCCGTCACTTTCCTGGGCCAGACCATGGCCGAACTGGTGGCCGGCGGGATTGTGATTGAACAGGTATTCGGCATTCCGGGTCTGGGCCGTTTTCTGGTTACGTCCATTTCCAACCGCGATTATCCCGTCGTGCAGGCCCTGGTTGTCATACTGGCTCTCTGGGTAGTGCTGTCCGGATTTCTGGCAGACATCATAAACCAGTGGGTGGACCCCCGCCTCCGGAGCGCGGAGGACGCGGACTGAAAAAGGGAAGAGCTTTAAGCCTATGAAAAAGAGAAAAATAAACGGATATCTCATGGCGGGACTGATCATTACGGGGATCATGCTGCTCATTACCCTGATCGGCGTGTTTGTCACGCCCTATAACCCGACTGCGATGAATGCCGCGCAGAAAATGAAGCCGCCGTCATTCGCGCATCTGTTCGGAACCGATAAATTCGGGCGGGATATCTTCAGCCGTGTGCTCAAGGGCGCGTCTACGACGATTTCCATAGCGCTGTCGACGATTGCGATCGGGGCTGCGCTCGGCACTGTCATCGGTGCTGTGACTGGTTATTTCGGCGGCCTGGCTGATGATACCCTGATGCGCATAAATGACACGATCACCGCCTTTCCCAGCATTCTGCTGGCCCTGGTCATCATCAGTCTCCTGGGACCGGGACGGCGGATTAATGTGATCCTGGCGCTTGGCATCGTCTTTACCCCGAGTTTTGCCCGGGTCATGCGGACGCAGTACGCGTCTCTGCGGGAAGTGAATTATGTGACCAGCGCGAGACTGATGGGCGCGGGAGCTGCCCGCATCCTTTTTGTGCATATGCTGCCGAATACGCTGCATGTACTGCTGCCCGCGCTGACAATCGGATTCAATAACGCCGTGCTGGCAGAGGCCAGCATGAGCTTTCTGGGCATCGGCGTGCGGCCGCCGGAGTCTTCACTGGGCTACATGCTCTCAGAGGCGCAGGGCGTTTTTGCCGCCGCCCCGTGGTATGCGGTCACGACAGGCCTGTTTATCGCCCTGACGGTATTCGGCGCAGGACTGATCGGAGAGGGACTGCAGAAGGCTGACAAGGGAATTTGAGGAGAGAATATGCTGTTTCAGGCTTTGGTATCAGATGCGAAGGCAGCCGGACCGCGCGGGGAGAAGCTGCGTGAACTGCCCGGCAAAGGACCGCAGAGCGGGGAAAACGGGGACGAACCGATGCTGATTGTAAGGGATCTCCACGTCCGGTTTCACACGCGGGACCGTGAGGCCGTGGCCGGCGTCTCTTTTACGATTGAGGACGGGGAGATACTCGGCCTGGTCGGAGAGTCCGGCAGCGGGAAAAGTGTCACGGCGATGAGCATAGCCGGGCTGCTGCCCAGGAAGCAGTGTGAGTACCGCGGAGATATCCTGGTAGACGGCCGCGATATGATTCACGCGGACCGCAGGCTTCTCCGGGAGGTGCAGGGGCGGCGGATCGGCGTTGTTTTTCAGGAACCGATGAGCGCCATGGACCCTCTGATGCGGATCGGCGAGCAGGTAGGAGAAACCCTGCGCATCCACACAACGCTCGGAAAAGAGGAAAGACGGCAGGAGGTGCTGCGCGCACTGGCGGCAGTGGAACTGCCGGATCCGGAGGCGGTTTATGACAAATATCCGCATGAACTCTCCGGCGGCATGCTGCAGAGAGCCATGATTGCCGCGGCCATCGTGATAAGGCCGAGCCTTCTCCTGCTGGATGAGCCCACGACGGCGCTGGATGTGACGATTCAGGTACAGATTCTGGCACTGCTGGAGAAGCTGAACCGGGAATATGGAATAACCATGCTGTTTATCTCGCACAACCTCCGCGTCGTGCGGCGTCTGTGTCACCGTGTGATTGTCATGCAGCGGGGAGAGATTGTGGAGGAAGGCGCTACGGATGAGGTGTTCTTTCATCCGCAGCATCCGTATACCAGACATCTGATCGACTGCATACCGACAAGAGATAAAGGGAAAAATGAGTACAGTGACAGAGAGAACAGAACAGAATGAGGCGCCTGCGAAGATCCTGGAGGTGAAGCATGTAAGCGGCGGTTACCGCACCGGCGGACTGTTCGGGCGGAGCGGCTACCAGAATGTGCTCAGCGATGTGGACTTTTATATCCGGCAGGGTGAGATCATGGGCCTGGTCGGAGAGAGCGGGACGGGCAAGTCGACACTGGCCAGAATGATCCTGGGAATGGTAAAGCCCGCGCAGGGGGAGATTGTACACCACTCGAAACGGCCGCAGATCGTATTTCAGGATCCCTACAGCTCCCTGAATCCGGCCTATTCTGTAGAATGGACGCTGGAAGAGCCGCTGCGGATCTTCGGGAAATACGACGCCGCGGAACGGAAACGCAGAGTCCGGGACATGCTGGAGAGGGTCGAACTGCCGGAGGAGTGTCTGTACGCGAAACCCTCGGAGCTTTCCGGCGGACAGCGGCAGCGCGTCAGCATTGCCGCAGCGCTGATACGGCGG
>CAMODP010000014.1 GCA_946611445.1 uncultured Eubacterium sp. | reverse complement strand
CTTGAGGGCGCGTACGGTTGCAACCAGTACGATAGCATCCGGCTTCAGGCCTGCCATACGGCACTTGATGTCCAGGAACTTCTCTGCGCCGAGGTCAGCGCCGAAGCCTGCTTCGGTAACAGCATAGTCGCCGAGCTTCAGAGCCAGTCTGGTGGCGGTCACGCTGTTGCAGCCGTGCGCGATGTTGGCGAACGGTCCGCCGTGCACGAAGGCCGGGGTCTTCTCCAGTGTCTGAACCAGATTCGGCTTCAGGGCATCCTTCAGCAGGGCTGCCATGGCGCCTTCTGCCTTCAGCTGTCCGGCTGTCACAGGCTCACCGTCCACATTGTAGCCGATGATGATGCGGGCCAGACGGGCCTTCAGGTCTGTGATGTCTGCTGACAGGCACAGCACTGCCATGATCTCGGAGGCAACCGTGATATCAAAGCTGTCCTCACGCGGTCTGCCGTTTGTGCGTCCGTTCAGGCCGTTGACCATGAAGCGGAGCTGACGGTCATTCATATCCACCGCGCGGTGCCAGGTAATGTTGGTCGGGTCAATGCGCAGGGAATTTCCCTGATAGATATGGTTGTCGATCATGGCAGCCAGCAGGTTGTTCGCCGCGCCGATGGCGTGGAAGTCACCTGTGAAATGCAGGTTGATGTCCTCCATCGGGACGACCTGCGCGTAGCCGCCGCCTGCCGCGCCGCCCTTGACGCCGAAGACCGGTCCCAGGGAAGGCTCACGAAGGGCGATCACAGATTTCTTGCCGATCTTGCGGAGCGCGTCGCCCAGGCCTACGGTCGTGGTGGTCTTGCCCTCGCCGGCCGGAGTCGGGTTGATGGCCGTCACCAGGATCAGCTTGCCGTCCGGAACATCCGCCATATCCTTCAGGATGTTGAAATCTACCTTTGCCTTGTAGTTTCCGTACTGCTCGAGATACTTCTCATCGATACCGGCAATCTCCGCAATCTCGCGGATATTGGTCATCTCGGTCTCCTGTGCGATCTCGATGTCAGATTTAAAGCCCATTGTCGTTTACCTCCCTTTACTTTTATTGTTTATATTGCATTAATGGTTGCGCATGTTTTGTATTTATTTTAATACATTCGCCAGCCGCGGGCAACTCCTCAAACTATATTTTTCTGTGCAGAGTCCATGCTGCAAAGTGTAGATTGTCCGCGGCGGAACTATCTCATTTTCCCTTCAGTTCCACACTCGGGAACAGGCGGTCATCTGTGTGCGGCAGGAAGCAGCAGGCGACGAACTCGTCCATATAGGTCGGCACAGTGGACAGTTCCAGATAGGTCATGCCCTGCGCGATCTCATAGGTCTTCCTCTCCGCCTGCGTAGACAGCAGCATCATGTAGGAGCCGGTGAGTGAAGAATTGCCGATGTAGTGGAATTTCTCCACCGGAATATCCGGAAGCATGCCGATGACCACGGCGTTGCGCATATTGATGCCGCTGCCGATGCCGCCGGCCACATACACATCATCGATCATATCGACGGTGTAATCCAGATACCGCAGCATGGTGCGCACAGCGGAGAAAATGGCACCCTTCGCGCGGATGAAGTTGTCGATATCCACCTCTGTGATCTCCACGTCCTTCACGCTGCCGGCGTCCTTGCGGAAGGCCAGGACATAGCTGCCCATGCCGTACTGGTCATGGCGCACCCGCTCGCCCTCGCGCACAAATTTTCCTTTTGCGTTGATGATGCCGTTGAGAAACAGCTCCGCTATCACATCGATCAGGCCGGATCCGCACAGGCCTACCGGCTTTGTTCCCGGATCGCCGATGATTTCAAAGGTCGGCTCCATCGTCTCATAATCGATCGTGCAGGCCTCGATGGCACCGTCCGTGGCGCGCATGCCGCAGCTGATGTCGCCGCCCTCAAAGGCCGGTCCTGCGGAGCAGGCACAGCTGATCAGGAAGTCCTCGTTGCCCAGCACCAGCTCGCCGTTGGTTCCCAGGTCGATGAACAGGGAAGTCTCCGGGCGGTTCCAGATCATGCTGATGAACGCGCCGGCGGTGATGTCTCCGCCTACATAGCTGCCGATATTCGGCGCCAGGATGATGTGCGCGTCCGGATGGACCCGGATGCCGATGTCTGAGGCGAACAGCGAATTCGTCTTGAAAAACGTCGGAATATAGGGCTCCGTGCGGATCGAATCCGAGGATACGCCCATCAGCAGGTGATTCATCGTAGTATTTGAGGCGATGGACATCCTGTAAATGTGATCGGCACGGAATTCCGCGGCCCGGCACATCTCGCGGATCATCGGATTGATCGTCTCCTTGACGATTGCTTCCTGAAGCCTTTTCCTGCCGCCGGGCTTTGTCGATTCGATAATGCGGTTGATGACATCCGCGCCGTAGCGGATCTGTCCGTTGCCTGAGGAAGCCTTGCCCAGGATCTTGCCGGTCTGCATGTCCAGCAGGATTGCGGAAACGGTCGTCGTTCCGATATCGATCGCCAGGCCGCCGATGATCACATCCTCTGTCGCCGGCATCACGTCATAGACAAAAATATCGGACGCCGTTCTCCGGATTACGCATTTGACATGGAAATCTCCTTCCCGCAGGACCTCCGCCAGCTTGCGCATGACCAGGTACGGAAGACGCACCTTCTCCACGCCGGTCTCGGCTTTGATCGCCCATACGATGCGCTCATTGTCCGGCATGGTGTCATCCAGCGTGGGGGCATCCATGACAATATCCAGGATATCCATGCTGTTCTTCTGTTCTATGCCCGCCGCCAGAACCTGTGCCCTGGACTGCTCAAAGATCTCCACCTCCTTGCCGGTGCTCAGGTCCGCCACCTTCATCCGGCTCCGGTAGGCCGAGGCAATGTCAGGGACTTCTACGACAATGTCATCGACGATTTTGCTGCAGCATGCAAGCCGCCAGCCGTCCGCGAACTCCTCTTCGGAGATGTGTCTGGTCCGCTGCGCGTCCAGCTTGCCGCTCAACAGGCGGACACGGCACTTGCCGCAGGAGCCGTTGCCGGAACAGGGCGCGTCTATAGCCACATTGTTTCTCTGCGCGATCTGCAGAAGGATTTCGCCTTCATTGGCAAATGCCTCCACAGGATTGCTGTTTTCGATCTGGAATATGATTTTGTACAATTCGTTCTACCTCCGGTATAAATTTACCGCAACTATGTGCATTTTACCATATTCGGCTGAAATCCTCAATAAAAAGACAGGGGCCTGTGAACTGAACAAGCCCCTGTCTTCAGCTTCTGTACTCTGCTTTATACCGGATACGCTTTGTTTTCGGTGTCGCCTTTGGTGGCGTCGATGCCTGTCTGCTGGGCATCTCTGTACTTGAAGTAGTCCATGGCTACCTGTGGGAACAGGGCGTAGCTGAGCACGTCCTCTTCCTGCTGCATGTACGGAGCAATCTCAGCGCGCAGGGAATCGAGCTCCGGCTTCAGATCGTCTGCCGGACGGTAGGTGATCGGCTCCATGTCGCCGATGGCCTTCTTCTGCACCTCGGGATTGACCGGGTCGGTCGTGGCACCGTATTTGCCGGCCAGGATGTCTTTTGTCTCTTTGGTGATCATCTTGTAGCGCTCGCCCATGAGTACATTGAAGACGGCCTGTGTGCCGACGATCTGGGAGGACGGTGTGACCAGCGGCGGATTGCCCAGGTCCTTGCGCACCTGCGGGATCTCACGCAGCACATCGTAGAATTTGTCTTCCGCGTGCTGCTGTGCCAGCTGACTGGTCAGGTTGGACAGCATGCCGCCCGGCACCTGGTAGACCAGCGTCTTGATATCGACACCCATATTCTTCGGGTTCAGCAGGCCGTTCGCCAGGCATTCGTCTCTGTACGGACGGAAATAGTCGGCGATCTCCTCGAGCTTCTTCAGATCGAGACCCGTATCGTACGGCGTGCCGCGGAAGGTCTCCACCATAACCTCTGTGGCCGGCTGGGATGTACCCAGGGCGAAGGGGCTCATGGCTGTATCGATGATATCCACACCGGCTTCGACAGCCTTCAGGCAGGCCATGGATGCACAGCCGGATGTATAGTGGGTGTGCAGCTCGATCGGCAGCTTTGTGGTCTCCTTCAGGGCCTTTACCAGCTCTGTGGCCGCGTACGGCTTCAGCAGGCCGGCCATGTCCTTGATGCAGATGGAGTCAGCGCCCATCTCCTCGATGGCCTTTGCCTTGGAGGTCCAGTACTCCAGGGTGTAGGAATCACCCAGTGTGTAGGACAGCGCCACCTGCGACTCCGCGCCCTTTTCCTTCTTGGCCGCGTTGACGCAGGCCTCCAGGTTGCGCAGGTCATTCAGGCAGTCGAAAATACGGATGATGTCGATGCCGTTGGCGACGGATTTCTGTACAAAATACTCCACCACGTCATCCGCGTACGGACGGTAGCCCAGAATGTTCTGGCCGCGGAACAGCATCTGCAGTTTTGTCTTCTTAAAGCCCTTCTTCAGCTCCCGCAGGCGCTCCCACGGATCCTCGTGCAGAAAACGCAGGCAGGAATCAAATGTCGCTCCGCCCCAGCACTCCACGGCATTGAAGCCGATCTCATCCATCTTGTCTATGATCGGAAGCATCTCTGACGTCGGCATGCGCGTCGCGATCAGCGACTGATGCGCGTCACGGAGAATTGTCTCAGTTATTTTAACGCCCATATTCACTCCTTGTTATTTCACAGCAGTTCAGGGCCATGCGTCCCGGCTCTGAACTGCATCACGCTGTTTCTTTGCATTCATAAGTACAATCTGATCAGCACGCCGAAGGCGGGCTGCAGATTGTCGTCAGACGCCGTACACCGCCATAAACGTTCCTGCCGCAACGGCTGTTCCGATAACGCCGGCCACATTCGGCCCCATGGCATGCATCAGCAGGAAGTTGGTCGGATCTGATTCCGCCCCCACCTTCTGGGACACACGGGCCGCCATGGGCACGGCCGACACGCCGGCCGATCCGATCAGCGGGTTGATCTTGCCGTGGGTAACAACGCACAGCAGCTTGCCCAGCAGCACACCTCCCGTCGTACCGAAGGCAAAGGCCACAAGACCCAGGATGACGATCTTGATCGTGGTGACATTCAGGAACGCTTCCGCGCTCGTGGTGGCGCCGACGGAAGTGCCCAGGAAAATAACGACGATATACATCAGCGCATTGGAAGCGGTCTCTGTCAGCTGCTTCACGACGCCGCACTCACGGAACAGGTTGCCCAGCATCAGCATGCCGACCAGCGGCGCTGTCGTCGGCAGAATCAGGCAGACGACAACAGTGATGACGATCGGGAACAGGATCTTCTCAAGCCTGGATACCGGACGGAGCTGACCCATCTTGATCTTCCGCTCTTCCTCTGTCGTGAAGAGCTTCATGATCGGCGGCTGGATGATCGGAACCAGCGACATGTAGGAGTACGCCGCCACGGCGATCGGGCCCATCAGGCTGGTCTGACCCAGTTTTCCGCAGAGGAAAATAGAGGTCGGGCCGTCAGCGCCGCCGATGATGGAGATGGCGGCAGCGGCCTTGCCGTTGAAGCCCAGGAAGATAGCCAGGAAATACGCGACGTAAATACCGAGCTGCGCGGCCGCGCCCATCAGGAAAGAGATCGGGTTTGCGATCAGCGGACCAAAGTCCGTCATGGCGCCGACACCCATGAAGATCAGGGACGGCAGGATCGACCACTCATCCATCAGGTAAAAGTAATGCAGCAGGCCGCCTGCATGGGAAATGCCCGCGGCATCCACATACGGCTCGGAGATGATATCCGGATAGATATTGACCAGCAGCATGCCGAAGGCGATCGGCACGAGCAGCAGCGGCTCGAAGCCGTGCTTTATGGCCAGATACAGGAACACAAAGGCAACGCCGATCATGATGAAGTTGCCGATTGTGATATTGAAAAATGCCGTCTGATGAATCAGATTCGACAGGGTCGTAAGTATCATGGTATTCCTCCCTCGCTGTCTGTCATCAGTTCATGGTTGCCAGAACATCACCGGATTCCACTGCCGTGCCGACGCTGACATTGACGGACGCGATCGTGCCGTCCTGCGGCGCCACGACAGGGATCTCCATCTTCATGGCTTCCAGCATGACAACGGTATCGCCGGCCTTGACGGCGTCGCCGGCCTTCACTTCAATGCTGGTGATCTTGCCGGGAACGGAAGCGGTGACATCTACGCTGCCTGCCCCGCCTGCTGCGGGAGCTGCTGCCGGTGCTGCGGCCGGAGCCGGTGCGGGAGCCGGAGCCGCTTCGAGCGGGCGAACCGGAGCTGCAGCTGCGGGCGCGCCGCCGGCCGCTTCTTCAACGGTAACCTGATAGACGTTTCCATTCACTGTGATCGTATAGTTTTTCATAATAATTCTTTACACCTCTCTGTTGATGAATAATACATGGTTTGCAAAACATGAATTCCGTTTTTCAGGACCGCTTCCAGCTGCGGGAGCTGTTTCTGCGCAGCGGCCGCACCTGATAGGAAGGATCGCCGTGATCATATACCACAGGTGCCGGTATGCCGACGACCTGCGGAGACTGCATGCCGTCCGCCTCTGCCGCGGCAATTGCGGCCGCGATAACAGCTACCAGTTCTTCGGAAGCACTGCCGCCTGCCGCAGGAACTGCTGCCGCTGCCGGAGAAACCTGCGCGGGAGTGCTCCGCTCCGGCACCTTTTCGGCCGGCGCAGCGGCTGCTGCCTTCTTTGCCTTCTCAGCCCGGAGATCCGGATTGATGAAGCGGAACAGATAGATCACCAGTGTCAGGAAAATCAGGACGCCAAAGACGACGATCAGGCCGACGGCCATGTTCTGCGCGCCCTGCACGACCTTCTCCTGCAGAGAATAGTCGATGTTCATCTCGTAGTTTACAGGTGTCCTGGTCTCGCTGTCGATATAGATAATGACGTCAGCCGTGTATTTGTCAAAGGACACCCTGGAAGTCACGACAATCTGGTCATCCTGGCTGTCATCGACCTCGGTGCTGTCAATGCTCTTGAATTCGCCGACCGACTCATGATCCGCCGTCCAGGAATCAACAAACACCTCATAGAAGCCGCCGTTCGCCCGCAGCTGCTCCAGCTCGGTGTCCGAGAGCGCATAGACGCTGGTAAGGAACTGCTCCACATTCTGGGCGAGCGTATCCTTTTCCGCGTCTGCCAGCTCTGCGGCTGCCGGAATCGCTCCCAGCAGAAGGGTCAGGCAGGCGGCGAGCAGAAGAAGGCTTTTCAGCCCGTTTCTGATTTTTTTCATCTTCTCACCTCACCTCTCAGACTGTGCCATGCTTCTTGTCGGGGCGGTATTCTCTCTTTGTAAAGAGCATATCCAGCGCGCCGATCAGGTACTTGCGCGTCTCGGCGGGATCGATGACCGCGTCAACATAGCCGCGGGCCGCTGCCGACGCCGCACTGTTCTGAAGGGCATCGTATTCAGCTGTCTTCTCCGTGATCACAGAAGCCTCGCAGCCGTCATACATGATCTTGGCAGCGGCGGCGGCATCCATCATGCCGATCTTCGCGCCTTCCCATGCGTAGACGATGTCCGCGCCGGTGGCTTTGCTGTTCATTGCCAGATACGCCGTGCCGAAGGCCTCGCCTGTAACGACACTGATCTTCGGCGCCGTCGCATTTGCGAAGGCAAAGGTCATCTTCGCCAGACCCTTCGCCAGATTTCTCTCCGCGCACATCGTGGCACGGAAGCCCTTTACATTTATAAAGGAAATAACCGGGATGGAGAAAGCGTCGCAGAAATCGACAAACTCCGCCGCCTTCTTCGCGCCCCTGGCGCTGATCGTGCCGTCATAGCGGCAGGCCGTGGTGCCGTCCGCGGCATACTCGGCGGAGCGGTTTGCCACGACACCGGCGGTATAGCCGTTCAGGCGGATAAAGGCTGTCACGATGTCCTTCCCGTAGAAGGGCTGCGCCTCAAAATACGCGCCGCTGTCACTGATCTTGGGCAGGAAGCAGGCCGGGTCGTCCTTGCAGGCGGCCAGCTCGGTGCTGACGCGGTTCTCATCATCTGTGCAGACAGCGAAGGACATGTCATCCTCATTGTTGGCAGGCAGCATGCCGACCAGCGCGCGGATCTTCGCGATCACTTCTTCTTCTGTTCCGATTCCGTCCACCAGACCGGTTTCCTCAGCCTGGAAATGCGCGGAAGACGTATCACAGACGGACTCGGCATTGCCCTTGATGGCATTGGGAGCGTTGACAAAGAGCTTCGCGCCCTCTTCTGTCATAAATGTGAAGTCTGACAGGGCGGGCACCAGCGCCATGCCGCCGCCGCAGGTGCCGAAGATGCCGGTGATCTGCGGGATCACACCGGAAGCCTCTGTCTGTACCATATACAGCTCCCCGAACGCGTGCAGGCTGTCGGTAGCTTCCTCCAGCCGCAGGCCGGAGCAGTCAATCAGGCCAATCACCGGTACGCCGGTCTTCATGGCCAGCTTATATATATTCACGATTTTCCGGGCGTGCATCTCTCCCATGGACCCGTTCATCACCGCCGCGTCCTGGCTGTATACATAGACAGGATTGCCGTCGATCTGGCCGTAGCCGGTGATGACGCCGTCAGAGGGTGCCTTCTTCTCTCCCATGTTGAAATCCGTGCTGCGCGCTGTTACGCCGGCACCGATTTCTGCAAAGCTGCTGGCGTCGAGCAGGCTCTGAACCCTTGCTCTGGCGGAGCTTTGTGTCGTATTGCTCATTCCGTTACCTCCATACTGCTTCCTTTTTATTGTCATTTTTGCATCTGTTATACTATACCTTTTTTTGCCCGGCATTTCAACATAAAATAGGAAGAGACGTAACAGGGGACGGTTCCCGGACCGTCCCCTGTCGCGTCTCTTCTTTTTTCACGCGTTATGCTTTGAATTTGCTCTCGTAGATCGGGAAGCGCTCGCATAGCGCAGCTGTCTGTTCCTCGATGTCCTTTCTCTTCGCGTCAAAGTCGTTGACCGCGTCGCAGATCAGGCCGCCGATCTGCCGCATCTCGGCTTCCTTGAGGCCTCTGGATGTTACAGCGGGTGTGCCCAGGCGGACGCCGCTGGTCTCGGCCGGTTTTCTGGGATCGTTCGGGACCATGTTCTTGTTGGCGGTGATGCCTACGCTGTCCAGGCGGATCTCCAGCTCTTTGCCGCTGACCTCGCTGTTCTTCAGGTCCAGAAGCATCAGGTGATTGTCCGTGCCGCCGGACACCAGCTCCATGCCGCCCTCCAGAAGAGTCTGGGCCAGCACGGCCGCGTTGGTAACGATCTGATGCTGGTACTCGCGGAACTTCGGGTGAAGCGCCTCGCCCAGCGCAACGGCCTTGGCAGCGATGATATGCATCAGCGGTCCTCCCTGGGTGCCCGGGAACATGGCGGAATCGATCTTCTTCGCGATAGCGCCGTCATTTGTCAGAATGATGCCGCCTCTCGGACCGCGCATCGTCTTGTGCGTCGTCATGGTGACCACATCCGCGTAGGGCAGCGGGCTCTGGTGCTCTCCGGCCGCCACAAGTCCGGCGATGTGGGCGATATCCACCATCAGGTACGCGCCGACTTCCTTCGCGATGTCCCCGAAGGCCTTGAAATCTATGGCCCGCGGATAGGCGGAGGCGCCTGTGATAATCATGCGGGGACGGCATTCCAGCGCGATCTCCCGCACCTGGTCCATGTCGATCCGGCCGGTCTCCGGATTCACGCCATAGGGAACAATGTTATAGGTCTTGCCGGAAAAATTGGCGCGGCTGCCGTGCGTCAGATGGCCGCCCATGTTCAGGTCCAGGCCCATCACGGTGTCGCCCGGCTTGCAGAGAGCCAGATAGACCGCAAAGTTCGCCTGGCTGCCGCTGTGCGCCTGCACATTCGCGTACTTGGCGTCGAAAATCATCTTGGCCCGCTCTATGCAGATATTCTCGGCCAGGTCCACATATTCGCAGCCGCCGTAATAGCGGTGTCCCGGATAGCCTTCTGCATATTTATTCGTCAGAACCGATCCCATGACCGCCATGACCTCCGGAGAAACCATGTTCTCAGAAGCGATCAGTTCCAGATGCGTGCGCTGTCTCTTCAGTTCCAGTTCCAGTACCCGGGCGATCTCCGGATCATACGCGTTGATATACTTCATGCTCTGTTCGACCATATTAAAACCTCCGAATGATCGTCTGTCTTCTAAGATGTGGGGATTATAGCACGGAATTTGGAAATCGTAAAGAAAAGAAGAAGATAAAAAAAGGAACGCCCGCCGCGTACATCAAAAGGAACGCCCGTACAGCCGCGTACATCGCAGCGCCCTAAGTCCTCGTCGGCAAGAGGTTATAAAGCTTTCATAGCCTTTCTTCGGCTGTGAGAGGCAGTGAAGGCGTTCTCACTTCAAAGTTTAATAATATCTGTCTGTTATGCTGTGAGCCGCCGTTCACGCAGCGAAAGTCCCTGAAAGCTGAAAACCTCTAAGCCTCCTGCGGAAACCGGGCTTATGCGATGTCCGCCTCTGCACGGACTGTCTGTTGAATTTCGCCGCCTTCATGCCGGGCCAGTAGCTATGTCCGCCTCTGAACGAACTGCCTTCTATTACAACAGGCAGCCGGCGCAAAGGCAGAAAATACCCGTGTGTCCGCATTCAGCGAGTATGTGTCTGAGACCGGTCGAATCTTAGATGGCTGAGGAATATTTTCCGAAGGCATCTTAGATGAGCAGGCTCAGACCAACGCAGCAGCGGACATCCGGGTATTTCTGCCACTGTGCCGACGTACGTTTTAACATGCTGTCATATGAAATCGTCAGTAATTCCCCCGCCTCCGCACATGCAGGGCGATGATCGCGGCGACCGCGGCAATCAGGAAGATCCATCCCACGGGTGAGGACTCGCGTATGTCGAAGCAGCGCACGTTGATCCACATCTGGTTGATGACAGCGTTTTGTTCTTCATTGAAGTACACCATGATGGAGGAACGGTTGATGGCATCTTCCGGCGGATATGCGGCTGACAGCTGCCGGTGCAGCTGTTCTTCCGGGACCTCCAGCACGAAGTCGCCTTCTTCCTCTCCTTCTCCCCCGAAGAAGTATCCCAGGTCGTACGCGGCCGTGTCTTCTTCATCTTCTTCTGCCTCATAATTCCAGGCAGCGTACTCGAACAGGCGCGGGTCGTCTCCGCCGGACAGCACGGACGTGTAGCCGATGTAGTACATATTGCGGATTGCGTTGTCGGGACGTGAGAGGAAATTGATAAAGGCCTCGGCGGCATGCTGTCTGTCGGCGTCGCCGCTGATGCCGCTGCTGAGCATCACCCATCCGTCAAAGTAGAAATTGGTGCTCTCTTCCGGAACGGCAAAGGCAAGCGTATAGTCATCTTCATCCGCCTGGTCCATGGTATAGACCGCGTCCCCTGACCACTGGTAATTGACCGCCACCTTGCCGGTGATCATATCCGCCTTGCCGGAATCTGTCTCAAAGGAATAGGCATTGCCCCGCACATCCCTGAGCCACTCCTGCACCTGTCCGACCATTTCCGGCGAGGTGTCGTTCATCTCTTCCTCGAGGCGGAGCGCGTAGTCGGGATCGTTCCGGAAGGCATCCGATGTCAGCAGATCGGATTTGATGGCGCCGACAGCCGCAAAGTAGGAATCCCGCACATTGTCCTTGATCGTCACGCGGCGGGCATAATCCGGATTGTTGAAGATCTTCCAGGTAGATGCCTCTTCTTCCGATACGATGTCCGGATTGTATACGATGCCGGTAATGCCCCACATATAGCCGGCCGCGTACTTTGCCCAGGGCTCTCCGTTGAGACCCTTTGTCTCCACGATGTCCCGGATAAAGGGGGCCAGTCCTCTGCTGTAATAGTTGTATTCGCCGGACGGGTCACGGAATTCCTCAGAGAGCGGCACCAGCCGTTCCTCCGCCATGAGCTTCATGATCATATACTCGGAGGGACAGACCAGGTCATAGACATCGCCCAGCATGAGCATATTGTAGAGGTCTTCGTTCGTGCCGAAGGTGGAGTATTCGACCTTTACCTTTTTTCCGTACGTCTCCAGGTACCAGTCCTCAAAATCCGCGACCATGGACTGCTCCCCGATAATATCGCCGGAAGGCAGATCAATGGTCTCCTCCTCGTCCCAATCACCCAGATCGATGTATTCCTCCCAGTTGCAGACGCGCAGGCGGATGGTGTCCTCCGCGCTGTCCTCCCGTGCGCCGGCCGGCGCCGCGGAGGAGGCTGTGCTCTCAGACACAGAAGAGGTCTCTTCGGCAAAGGCTGTCCCGGCAGAGAGGGAAAAAAGCGCCGCGGCGGAAGCCGCTGCCAGCAGTTTTTTTACCGTACCGTTCCATCTGTCAGTTTTCAGCATACCGTCCTCCTTCCTCATCCTTCCGCGCAGAACGGAGATTGGACACGAGCACGATCAGCACGACAATCAGGAAGATAACGGTGGAAAGCGCCCACAGCGCGGTTTTGATCGACGTCTGCGACCCCTTTGTCGCATTGACGACATAGGTGCTGATGGTGTCAAAGGTAGCCGGTTTCGTATATGTGGCGATGAAGTAATCATCCAGCGACAGGGTGACGGCCAGGGCAAAGCCTGAGATGATGCCGGGCACGATCTGCGGCACGACGATTTTCAGCAGCGCTTTTGCTGGTGTCGCCCCCAGATCCAGCGCGGCCTCATAGATACTCGAATCCATCTGCCGGATCCTGGGCATTACGGCCAGAAATGCAAACGGCGCGCAGAGCGTGACATGTCCGGCCACCAGCGGGATATACGAGTCCTTGCTGACATGGAGCGCCACTACCAGCAGCACGCAGATCGAGAAGCCTGTCACAACGTCGGCGTTGATGACCGGCACCCGGTTCAGGGTATTGATCAGCGAGGACATCTTTTTTCCGGAATAAAAGGCGCCGATGGCACCGATCGTGCCCAGGAAAGTGGCAATCAGAGCCGCCCCGAGAGCCAGGGCAATGGTGCCGGCAATCATCTCCTGCAGCTCGGGCGTCGTAAACAGCGTCACATAATTCTTCAGTGAGAATTCCCGGATCGCGCCGATCTGGGTGGATGTGGTAAAGCTGTAAACCGCCAGTACCAGGATCGGCAGGTACAGGAACAGCAGCACCAGGAGCAGGAACAGTTTTCTGCAGCTTCGGATGATCACAGCAGCGCACCCCCTCTCACGGCTCCTTCGTCTTCAGTATCAGTCAGGAAGGTAAATACGCAGATCAGTGCCAGCAGGATCAGGGAGATCAGTGATCCGCCGTGCCAGTTGTAGGCGGAGAAATAGCTCCCGATCAGGCTGCCCATGATATAGGTACTGTTGTACAGCATATCAAGGATGACGTAATTGGTCATTGCCGGCAGGAACACCATGGATACGCCGCTGATGATGCCGGGAAGGGACAGCGGCAGGGTGATGCGCAGGAAGGTCTGCACTCTCCCCGCCCCCAGATCCATCGCCGCTTCGCGGAGCGCGCCGTCCATTCTGGAAATCGTCGTATAGATCGGCAGAATCATAAACGGAAGAAAATCATAGGTCATGCCGATCACCGTGTTCAGGAACGGATACATGGCCAGATTCCCTTCGATCAGGCTCAGGATTTCCTTCAGCGCCGTGATGCGCAGGGAAAAATTGATCCACATGGGCAGGACGAACAGCATCAGGATAACCGGTCCCCTGGACATGGAAGTCGTCGCCAGGATATATGCTGTCGGGTAGGCCAGCAGAAGGCATACGGCAGTCGTCACGATGGCAATGATGAAGCTGTAATACATCGTCCCCAGCGTATTCGGATCGCTGAAGAAATGGAGCAGGTTCGCCAACGTAAACTGCCCCTGCCCGTCCGTAAAGGCGTAATAGAACAGGAACAGCAGCGGCGCCGCCACAAAGATCAGGAGAAACAGGGCATACGGTATGCCCAGGCTTTTTCTGGAAAAACGCATCTGCTTATTTCCTCTTCAGTGTAAAGGTCATCTTGTCAACAGGCATCAGAAGGCTCACACGGTCATCCATATTCCACAGGTATTCATCATCAACTACAAAATCCTGTTCCAGATCCGTGTGAATGATGTAGCTGTAATGGTCACCCTTGTAGATCAGGTTGCTGATGTTGCCCTGAACGAGGCCGGCATCCTGATCGTCAGTCATCTCAATATCACCCGGCTGGATAGAAACCAGTATGCGCACGCGCCCCGGCTCCAGGATCTCCCCGCTCGCGTCCACGACGGTGCCGTCCTCCAGCCGCCGGCTTCCTTTGATGATCCGGGTAAAGCTGGTGTCCAGGAGATGTCCGTTGTACTCCAGACGGAACCCGCTGTTCACATCCGCATAGAACTGGTTGGTGTGATCCTCCGCCAGCATGATATGGATGTTCTCCGGATCCACCCGCATCCCCACGCGGTCGCCGGGCGCGGCGCTGTGCACCGTCTGGATCACCATCTCATTTTTCCCGGACAGCACCGTGATCTCATAGTGCATCCCCTTGAAAATCACGCTGTCCACCACACCGGTGATGGTCCCCTCGCCCGGCTTTGTGAGCACCACATCCTCCGGGCGCACGACGGCTGTGATGTGCGTGCCTTCCTCGTAGTCATCCACGCAGGCAAACTCCCCGCCGCAGAATCTGGCCCGCAGGTGCCCGGTCATCATCCCGTTGAAAATATTGCTCTCGCCGATGAAGTCCGCGACAAAGGCGTTTACAGGCTCATTGTAAATGGCTTCCGGCGTGCCGATCTGCTGGATCTTTCCGTCATTCATGACCACGATCTTGTCCGACATCGTGAGGGCTTCTTCCTGATCATGCGTGACATAAATGAAGGTGATGCCGAGCTTCTGGTGCATTTCCTTGAGTTCCAGCTGCATCTCCTTGCGCATTTTCAGATCCAGCGCGCCCAGCGGCTCATCCAGAAGCAGAATCTCGGGCTCATTTACCAGGGCGCGGGCTATGGCGATCCGCTGCTGCTGCCCTCCCGAAAGTGTCTGGATTCCCCGTCTCTCGAAGCCTTCCAGATCCACCAGCTCCAGGACATGTCTTACCTTGCGGTCAATCACATTTTTTGCCATCTTCTTCTGCCGCAGGCCGAAGGCGATGTTCTCGTAGACATTCATGTGCGGAAACAGCGCGTATCTCTGGAAAACCGTATTAACCGGCCTCCTGTACGGCGGCAGATCCGTAATCGACTTTCCGTCCAGGAGGATGTCTCCCTCCGACGGCACTTCAAATCCGGCAATCATACGCAGCGTCGTCGTCTTGCCGCAGCCGGACGGCCCCAGAAGGGTGACAAACTCTCCCCGCTTCACCTCCAGGCTGAGATCATCCACCGCTTTGAAGCCGTCTTCAAAGACCTTGGAGAGTCCGCGCAGTTCAATGATGGTATCTTTGTTTTCCATGGCAATATCCTATCTATAATAAAAATACTAATAAAATCAGAACTCGGGAGGAGAACTGATCCACAGCAGCTTCGCGGGCCGGCTTCCGGGATTCGCGATCCGGTGGGTCTGGTCTGCCTGATAGTAAAAGCTTTCTCCTGCTTTTACGTGGTAAACCTTTTCTCCCAGGTACAGGTTTATCCTGCCGCTGATCACAAAGCCGAATTCCTCGCCGTTATGCGGCTTGTCCTCTTCCAGTTCTCCGTGCGGCTGCAGCGTCACCAGCAGCGGCTCCATCTGATACTTCTGGGCGGAAGGGACGATCCACTGCCTGCTGTTGCCGGCCTCGTCGATTTTCTCAAAATACTCGTTCTCAGAGAACACAACCTGCTCTTCCTCCTGACGGAAAAACTCCGCCGGCGTCGTGCCCAGACACTCAATCAGGTCAAACAAAGTCACGACAGATGCCGAGACCTGACCCCGTTCCAGCTGTGAAATAAAGCCCTTTGTCAGCTCCGTGCGGTCAGCCAGCTCCTGCTGCGTCAGGCCATTTTTGTTGCGGAGGTTCCGGATCCGCTCTCCGATATAACTGTTGACATCCGCTGTCTCCATAGTGCGTCCTTTCAGGTGGGGCCCCTATAGTAAACATAAAGATTGTTATTGCTAAACTCAGGCCCACAATCATTATACTGATAGTGAACTTTGTGTCAAGTGTTATTGTTACTTTTTTGGGGAGTATTGTGACATCAAGACCGGGTTTGTGCCCGCAGATATTATAGCATTTGATAATTTAGGAACTAACCGCACGCTGACATTGAGACCGGAAACAGCCAGATGGGCTCCGCTGCGCCGGTCATCCTGTCAGCTGTGAACATCTATCGATAGAAAACTTGTTTCATCGTCAATAACAGCAGGCTGAGACATGCCTTCCTGTCTGAAGACTGCGTTTGTTTGGAGAAAACGCATCCGCCTCACACAGTCACATCTACCTGCATCTCCGCCTCAGCTTCCGCCTTGAAGTCCTCGATCTGCACGGCGCTGAGCGTCGGCAGGCTGTCCGCCGAAGAAACACCGAAAAAGCGAAGGAATCTCTCCGTTGTTCCGAACAGGATGGGGCGGCCGGGCACATTCAGACGGCCGATCTCCTGAATGAGTCCGTATTCGATCAGCTTGTTGACCGCGTGGTCAGAGCTCACGCCGCGGATGCGCTCGATCTCCGCCTTTGTCACCGGCTGCCGGTAGGCTATAATGGAAAGGGTCTCCAGCACCACATCGGTAAGCACCGGTTTACGGGGTTGTTTCGCGACGTTGATCAGGTTCTCATAGTATTGCTTTTTGGTACACAGCTGCCAGGAACCGTTCAGCTCCAGAAGCCGTATTCCCGATTCCGGTGCCTGATACCTCTCCTCGAGTTCACGTAGAATCCTCTCTGTGGCAGACGGGCTCTCGCCGATCGCGGCGGCAATCCGCCCCAGTTCCACGGAATCGCCCATGGAAAACAGGATCGCCTCTACGGCGGCGCGGCTGTCGTAACTGTCATCCGTATCCGGCAGCTGCTCCTCTTCCATGTATTTCATCCGTTCTTCCCGGTCATCGGCATCCACTGTCTCGACCATATTCATCTGTCTGTATACTTCTGCGCGTCCGTCCATATCTTCTTCCTGCTAATACTTTCTGCCTTTATCATCCGGCGTCAGTTACGCGTCTTCCGAATAGCTGTCCCCGACCCTGGTCGTATCGTTGACATCTTCCAGGGATTCTATCTCGATCTCACCGAAGGTGTCCTCCTGCGTCACCTGGATACGGCCGAGCTTCATCAGCTCCAGCACAGCCAGAAAGGTGACGATCACATGCATGCGCGTATGCTGCCGTTCCAGCAGCTTCCGGAAGGATACCCGCCTGTTCTTCCGGGTAAAGATCTCCACATAGTTCAGCTTGTCCGGCAGGGAGACCTCTTCTCTCTCTATGTGGCCGAATTTGCTGCGGATCGGGTCAACCTTGTCCTCCTGTCTCCGCAGGACAAACGTAAATATTTCATGCAGCCGGTCCAGCGTCACATCTTTGAAAAGCTCTTCTGTGTCAACAGGCGGCCTGTAGGAAGCCACCTCTTCCGGCAGGGACTGACTCCGGCAGACAACGTCTCCCGCCCTGTCCATGTATTCCCGCAGGCGCTGCGCAAGAACCTTGTACTCCTTGTATTCCAGCAGCTGCCTGACCAGCTCTTCGCGGGGATCCTCCTCTTCGCCCTCCTCATCGGTTTCCTTCGGAAGGAGCATCCGGCACTTGATGTCAATCAGCGTGGCCGCCATGACCATGAACTCGCTGGTAACGTCCATGTCCTCATGATCCATCTGCTTCACATACGCGAGGTACTGGTCCGTGATCTCTGCGATCGGAATATCATATATGTCTATCTTGTTTTTGTCAATCAGGTGCAGGAGCAGGTCCAGGGGGCCTTCAAAAGCCTGCAGCTTCACGGGTATTGCCATAGTTGTCCTCAGTTTCATGTATTTGCTCACAAATTGCACGAATCCGTCTCAGGCACGCTCTCGCTGCCTCATCCACGCAGCGGTACTAAGCTCCCGCTG